>NZ_DIEJ01000030.1:0-20412 GCF_002418565.1 Achromobacter sp. UBA5777
AGCGCCAACCGTCCCAGCGGCGCCCGAGACTTCCTCGGGGGTTGGCGCCGGCGGGAACGGCCAGCGGGCGGGCATGCGGGTCGCCCGTGCGGGCTGGTCCGACATCGTGCCGGTCCAGGGCATGGCCATGCCGGTCAGCCGGGCGCAGAAGGTGCGCGCGCGGTTGGCGCCGCGGCGCAGCGGATTCAGGGAAACGACAAGCTCATCCGGCAGGACGGAAAAATCAGCGGTGTTCATGGGAACTCCTTGGATAAACGTTCCAGCGCCGAGGCAAATCGCCCTGGCATGCACCCGAGGCAACAGCAGCCTGCGGTCAATCGAACAAAGACAATTGGCCGGCCGCCATGGCGCGCAACTGGCGCGGACCGCGCCCGTATGCGCCGCTGACCGCGGGCAAACCACCAGGAAAAGGGACCCCTGAAGACGCTTTCGCGCCAACCGGGGATTGAAAATCGGTAGCGGCATCAGCGGAGCCGGCCACGTTGCCGGCGCCAGCCGCGCCGGCTTCGCCAGCAACGCCGGTTGATCCCGAAGGCGTTGCGGCTGCGCCGGTTGCAGCACCCGCTGCGTCAACCCCTGCAAGTCCCGACGCCGCGCCATCGAATAGCGACGCTGAGGCACCCGGACCCGCAGGCGGCACGAACCGGCTGCAATCGAGCGAGAGGCGGGTACGGTTGAGCCCCAGCTTGCGCGTGGCGACCGCAAAACGCTGGCGCAGCAGGTCAGCCCAGATGCCCGTGCCGCGCATGCGCGATCCGAAGTTGGGATCGTTGCGGCGGCCGTTGCGCAGGTCTTCGATGCGGTGCAGGACGCGTTGCGCGCGGTCCGGGTAGTGGGCGTTGAGCCAATCCTCGAACAGGGTCTTGACCTCCCAGGGCAGGCGCAAGACCGTGTAGCTGGCGTAATGGGCGCCGGCCGCTTTGGCCTCCTGGAGGATGTGCTCCATGGACTCGTCGTTGATGAAGGGGATGACCGGAGCCACCAGCACGCCCACCGGCACGCCGGCGTCGGTCAGGCTGCGCACCGCTTCCAGGCGGCGCCACGGCGCAGCGGCGCGCGGTTCCAGCGTACGGGCCATGCCGGCATCCAGCGTGGTGATGCTGATGTAGACCACCACGAGATTCTGCTGCGCCAGGGCAGCCAGGAGGTCGAGGTCGCGGGCGACCAGCGCGTTCTTGGTGACGATGGTGACCGGGTGGCGGGTTTCAAGCGCCAGTTCGAGCATGCCGCGCGTCAGGCGCCAGTCGCGCTCGATGGGCTGGTAGGCGTCGGTGGCCGAGCCGATATTGATGGGCGACGGCTTGTAGCCGGGACGGGCCAATTCGGCGCGCAGGGCCTCGACCGCATTGGCCTTGGCGACCAGCCGCGTTTCGAAGTCCAGCCCGGGTGAATAACCCAGGTAGGAATGCGTGGGCCGGGCATAGCAATACACGCAACCGTGCTCGCAACCGCGGTACGGATTGGCCGCCACTTCAAAGGGAATGTCAGGGGAATCGTTGCGCGACAGGATCTTGCGCGCCTCTTCTGCAGTGACCGTAGTTTTAGGGGCGGCCGGCGCGGAGCGCGTGTCGGGCAGGATGGGGATGACGGTGGCGCGGGCAGCAGCGCCTGCAGTCTGTTCAACCGCAACGGCTTGACCGGCAGACGATGAAATATCGGGAAAGGAATCGGGGACAGAATCGACGAAGTCGGTAGGCAGACCGGAAGCGGACCAGCCGTCGTCGACCTGCACGCGGTCATCGCGCTGAAAGCGATGCCGAACATTAGTAACCGCACCCCGACCGCGCAAGGCGGCGGGGGCGGCAGCCGGGGACCCAGAACCGGCGGGAAAAGAATGATCGGTGCGTGCCATAAAAACTACTGTACAAAAACACAGTGGTTTTGACAAGCACCAAAAGCCTTTTCGTAAGACAGCCCAACTTTACCGCAAGAAGAAGACATCGTCTGAACAATTCGATTTCATCTTGCGATATGGCCCGGAAACCCGCGCCAGCATTGGGTTTGGACGAAAAACAACACAAAAAAACGGGCCACGCGAGCCCGCCCTTCAACCGGAATTGCGGTTTACCGCAACATACCCGCCGCAGCCGTCTGATGTGTGGCTTCATCGATCAGAATGAACGCGCCAGTCGCTGCCACATCGTCATAACGATCAACCGCCAGCGACTCGCGCGTCGTCAACGTCACGCGTCCGATGTCGTTCATGCGCAAGGTGCCTTCTGTGTTCTCGACCTCCTGCAGTTCATGGATGTCCCGATGCGACAACACCGCGCGCACCTTCGCCGACGTCAGCCGCGTGCCCGACTTCAGCAGGTACTTGCGCGCGGGATTCAACGCCTGCGCATCCAGCCAGCACAACTCGGCTTCGAACTCGCGCGAGACCTGCGCCGGCGCGGCGGTGTGCACGATTACGTCGCCGCGCGACACGTCAACGTCGCGGTCCAGCACCAGCGTGATCGAATCGCCAGCCACCGCTTCATCCAGCGCACGATCAAACGCACGCACTTCCTGCACCACCGCCGTCACGCCCGACGGCTGCACCGTCACTTCGTCGCCGGGGCGCAGCACGCCGCTGGCAACGCGGCCGGCGTAGCCGCGGAAATCATCCGCGCGATCGCCGCCATGACGCGCCACCCATTGCACCGGAAAGCGCAGCGGCAAGGTGCGGCCGTCGCCCGACAGGTCCAGCGACTCCAGCAGCGCGAGCAGCGGTTGCCCTTCGTACCACGGCGTCTTGGCGGACAACGTGACGACGTTGTCGCCGCTCAGCGCCGACAGCGGCAGCGCGTCGAAGTGCGGGATGCCCAATTTGACCGCCAGGTCCGCATAGGCATCGCGGATGCGTTCGAACACCGCGCGGTCCCAGTCCACCAGGTCCATCTTGTTGACCGCCACGACGATGTGGCGGATGCCTAAGAGGCGCGCGATGGTGCTGTGCCGCTTGGTCTGCGGCAGCAGCTTGCCGTCGGCGGCGCGGGTCGCGTCGATCAGGATCACGGCGACGTCCGCGGTCGACGCGCCGGTCACCATGTTGCGTGTGTACTGCTCGTGGCCCGGCGCGTCGGCGATGATGAACTTGCGCGTGGGCGTCGAAAAGTAGCGGTAGGCGACGTCGATGGTGATGCCCTGCTCCCGCTCGGCTTCCAGGCCGTCGGTCAGCAGCGAAAAATCGATGCCGTCGCCCGCCACCCGCTTGTGCTTGGCGCGCGAGATTGCGTCGAGCTGGTCGGCGAAGACGCCCTTGCTGTCGTACAGCAGGCGGCCGATCAGCGTGGATTTGCCGTCATCGACGGAGCCCGCCGTGATCAGCCGCAGCACGCCGGTGTCGGCGCCGGAAAGAAAGGAATCGTTCAGTGCATTCATGTGGTTCCCCAGGCGCCGGCTTGCGCCGACGCGTCATCTCATTCAGAAATAGCCTTCCTTCTTGCGGCGCTCCATCGAGGCCTCGGAAGTCTGGTCGTCCATGCGCGTGGCGCCGCGCTCGGTGATGTCCGTCACGGCGGTCTCGGCGATGATGGCCATGGTGTCGGCGGCGTCCGAGGCGACCGGGCACGTGCACGAGATGTCGCCCACCGTGCGGAACCGGACGGACAGGCGTTCGACCTGTTCGCCGTCGGCCGGCGGCGTCAGGCGGGTGACGGGCACCAGCAGGCCCTTGCGGCGAACCACCTCGCGCTCGTGCGCGTAATAGATCGGCGGCAGCGCCAGCTGTTCGCGCTGGATGTACTGCCAGACATCCAGCTCGGTCCAGTTCGAGATCGGAAAGACGCGCATGTTCTCGCCGCGATGCACGCGGGTGTTGAAAAGGCTCCAGAGTTCGGGGCGTTGAGCCTTGGGATCCCACTGCCCGAACTCGTCTCGGAACGAAAAGATGCGTTCCTTGGCGCGCGCCTTTTCCTCATCGCGACGCGCGCCGCCGATGCAGGCGTCGAACCCGAACTCCTCGATGGCTTCCAGCAGCGTCACGGCCTGCGCCGCGTTGCGCGAATCGGTCTCGCGGCGCAGCACGACACTGCCGCGCTTGATCGAGTCCTCAACGCTGCGCACGATCAGGGTTTCGCCCAGCTCGGCCGCGCGGGCATCGCGAAAGGCGATCACCTCGTCGAAGTTGTGGGCGGTGTCGATGTGCATCAGCGGGAACGGAAAGCGTCCCGGCCGAAAGGCCTTTTCGGCCAGGCGCAGCAGCACGACGGAGTCCTTGCCGCCCGAAAAGAGCAGGACGGGCTTTTCGCATTCGGCGGCGACTTCGCGCAGGATGAAGATCGCTTCCGATTCCAGCCAATCCAGGTGGCTGCGTTGGATCACGGCAGACATAGCTATTCCCCTAAAACAATTTTGAATTCATGGCCGCGCTCAATCTGCGCGCGCCGCAATGGTGATGACCCGGTTGCCCGCATGCAGGCCGCATTCCTTCGAGTCGGATGACTCCCACCACCAGCGCCCTGCCCGCAGGTCTTCGCCGGGGCGGATGGCGCGCGTACAGGGTTCGCAACCGATGGACGGGTAGCCCTGGTCGTGCAGCGGGTTGTACGGAATGCCGAGCGCGCGAATGGCGGACCAGATGTCGTCCTCGCTCCACTCGGCCAGCGGGTTGAACTTGTAGAGGCCGAAGGTCGCGTCGTCCTCTTCCAGCAGCAGCTCGCCGCGCGTCGTGGACTGCGCGCGCCGTTGCCCGGTGATCCAGGCGCCGCGGCCGGCCAGGGCGCGTTTCAACGGTTCGACCTTGCGGATCTGGCAACAGGCCTTGCGCAGATCGACGCTTTCGTAGAACGCATAAGCGCCGTGCGCCGCGACGTGTTCGTCGACCGCCGCCTTAACCGGCCGGTACACGGTGACCTCACGGCCATAGCGCTCCCGCACGGCGTCCAACACGCCCAGCGTCTCGGCGTGCAGGCGGCCCGTGTCCAGCGTGAAGACTTCCAGGTCCAGGCCCGAGTCGTAGATGGCGTGGGTCAGCACCATGTCTTCGGCCGCCAGCGACGACGCCAGCGCGGCGTCCGGATAACGGCGCTGGATGTCCGCCAGGCGCTCAGTCAGATCGCGCCAGCGCGCCGCCAGCGCCGGGGTCAGTTCAAGGGAGGTATGGGTCGTCGTCATGGCTGCACCGCAAAGATGCGCGCCCGGCGGGGACGCGCGAGCAGGATTTCGCCGTCCCGCAGATTCAGCTCCTGGTACAGCGACTCGGGCACCTCGGCTTCGATGATCGCGTCCGTGTCCTGGCGCGCCAGTTCCAGATACGCGCTGGGACCGGCCAGATACGCGTGAGACAGCCGCACCGGAATGCCGTCCGCGCCGGCGCGATAACGCTCGACCTCGAACTCATGCGGCCGCACATACGCGGTGGCGCGCTGCGCATCGGCCTGCGCCAGCTCCGGCGCGGGCAGCGACAGGCCCGCGCCTTGAAACACGCCACGCGTGGCGGTGCCCTGGAGCTGGTTCACGTCGCCCAGGAAGCCGTAGACGAACGGCGTGGCCGGACCTTCCCAGACCTCGCGGGGCGTCCCCACCTGTTCAATGCGGCCGGCGTTCATCAGCACAACGCGGTCCGACACTTCCAGCGCCTCCTCCTGGTCGTGCGTGACGAACACGCTGGCCACGTGCAGTTCGTCGTGCAGCCGCCGCAGCCAGCGGCGCAGTTCCTTGCGCACCTTGGCGTCCAGGGCGCCGAAGGGCTCGTCCAGCAACAGCACGCGCGGCTCGACCGCCAGCGCGCGCGCCAGGGCGATGCGCTGACGCTGTCCGCCCGACAACTGCGCGGGATAGCGGTCGGCCAGCCAGTCCAATTGCACCAGGCCCAGCAGGTCGTGCACCTTGCGCTTGATCTGGTCCTCCGACGGGCGCTGTGAACGATGCTTCACGCGCAGGCCGAACGCCACGTTCTCGAACACCGTCATGTGCTTGAACAGCGCGTAGTGCTGGAACACGAATCCCACCTGGCGCTGGCGCACGTCCACCGCCGTGGCGTCCTCGCCGGCGAACAGCACGCTGCCCGAATCGGCCGATTCCAGCCCGGCGATGATGCGCAGCAGCGTCGTCTTGCCGCAGCCCGACGGCCCCAGCAGCGCCACGAGTTCGCCGGTCTCGATGTGCAGCGACACGTCGTTCAGCGCGCGGAACTGTCCGAACCGCTTGGATAGATTGCGTACTTCGATACTCATGCCTGTCTCCTTGTCCGGCCGGTCACGTCAGGCGACCGCCGGCTTGATGGCTACCGCGGCGCCGGGATACTCCACCGGCTGGTCCGCGTTCTGCTGCAGGCGCGCGTTGCGCCACTCGACCACGTTCTTGGCCACCAGCGTCACCAGCGCCAGCAGCGCCAGCAGCGAAGCAACGGCGAACGCGGCGGAATATTGGTATTCGTTGTAGAGAATCTCGACGTGCAGCGTCATCGTGTTGGTCAGTCCGCGGATCTGGCCCGACACCACCGACACCGCGCCGAATTCGCCCATGGCCCGCGCATTGCACAGGATCGCGCCGTACAGCAAGCCCCACTTGATGTTCGGCAGCGTCACCCGCCAGAAGATCTGCCAGCCGCTCGCACCCAGCGTCAGCGCGGCCTGCTCTTCCTCGCTGCCCTGCGCCTGCATCAGCGGGATGAGCTCGCGCGCGACGAACGGAAAGGTCACGAACAACGTCGCCAGGATGATTCCGGGCACCGCGTAGACGATCTTGATGTCGTGCGCCTGCAGCCATTCGCCAAACCAGCCCTGCGAGCCGAACAGCAGCACGAACACCAGGCCCGCCACCACCGGCGACACCGAGAACGGCAGGTCGATCAGCGTGATGAGGAACTGCTTTCCGCGGAACTGGAACTTGGTGATGGCCCACGCGGCGGCAACGCCGAACACCAGGTTCACCGGCAAGGCGATGGCCGCGACCAGCAACGTCAGCCGGATGGCGGCCCAGGCGTCCGGCTCGACGATCGCTTCAAGATAAAGCGCCCATCCCTTGCGGAAGGCCTCGGCAAACACGGCCGCCAGCGGCACCAGCAGAAACAGCGCCAGAAAGCCCAGCGCGATGAACAGCAACACGCCGCGCACCCAGCGCGGCTCGGTCAAATGCGCGGGACGATCCGGTGCGCTCATGACTGCCTCCCCAGGCCGCGGCGCGCCTGCCAGCCCTGCAACAGGTTGATGATGAGGAGCAGCACGAACGACAGCACCAGCATCACGGTCGCGATGGCGGCCGCGCCCGCGTAGTCGAACTGCTCCAGCTTGGAAATGATCAGCAGCGGCGTGATCTCGGACACCATCGGCATGTTGCCGGCGATGAACACCACCGAGCCGTACTCACCTACCGCGCGCGCGAACGCCAGCGCAAAGCCCGTCATCAAGGCCGGCATGATCGTCGGCAGCAGCACACGCCGGAAAGTCTGCCAGCGGTCCGCGCCCAGGCTGGCGGCGGCCTCTTCGATTTCGCGCTCCACGTCTTCGAGCACCGGCTGCACCGTGCGCACGACGAACGGCACCCCGATGAAGATGAGCGCGATGACGATGCCTAGCGGCGTGAACGCCACCTTCAGGCCGAACCATTCGGACAGCGGCCCGCCCAGCCAGCCCTTCTGCGAGTACAGCGCGGTCAGCGCAATGCCCGCCACGGCCGTCGGCAGCGCGAACGGCAGGTCGACCAGCGCATCCAGGATCTTCTTGCCGGGAAAGCGATAGCGCACCAGCACCCAGGCGACGACCGTGCCGAACACCAGGTTCACCAGCGCGGCGATGAACGAGGCGCCGAAGGTCAGCTTGTACGACGCCACCACGCGCGGCGCCGTCACCGCGTCCCAGAAGCCCTCCCATCCGAGCCCCGCACTCTTAATAGGCAAGGCGGCCAGCGGGATCAGCACGAGCACGCTGAGATACAGCACCGCGTAGCCCATGGAAATGCCGAATCCGGGCAGCACGCCCGGGCTGTTGCGCCGAACGGCAAAAGGCGCTTGCGCGCCGATTGCCGCCGGGTTCGAGGCTGAAGTCATGGCCGTCGTCCGAACGTTATGCAGTTATTTCTTCTGCGGCTGGTAGATCTGGTCGAAGGTGCCGCCGTCGCTGAAGTGATCCTTCTGCGCCTTGCGCCAGCCGCCGAAGATCTTGTCGTCGATGGTGACGAGCTTGACCTTGGGGAATTTGGCTTCGTATTTGGCGGCGACCGTCTTGTCCAGCGGCCGGTAGTAGTTCTTGGCGATGATTTCCTGCGCGGCCGGGGTGTACAGGAATTCCAGATAGGCCTGCGCGGCGGCGCGGGTGCCCTTCTTGTCCACGACCTTATCGACGATGGCCACCGGCGGTTCGGCCAGGATGGATAGCGACGGCACCACGATGTCGAACTTGTCCGGACCCAGTTCTTCCAGCGCCAGGAAAGCCTCGTTCTCCCACGCCAGCAGCACGTCGCCCACGCCGCGCTCCACGAACGTCGTGGTGGCGCCGCGCGCGCCGGTGTCCAGCACCGGCACGTGCTTGAGCAGATCGCCGACGAATGCGCGCGCCTTGTCCTCGCTGCCGCCATTCTTCTCCAGCGCATACGCCCAGGCAGCCAGATAGTTCCAGCGAGCGCCGCCCGAGGTCTTGGGATTGGGCGTGATGACTTGCACGCCGTCCTTGAGCAGGTCGTCCCAGTCCTTGATCTGCTTGGGGTTGCCCTTGCGCACCAGGAACACGATGGTGGACGTGTAGGGCGAGCTGTTCTGCGGCAGACGGGCCTGCCAGTTCTCGGGCAAGAGGCCGCGGTCCGCGATGGCGTCGATGTCGTAGGCCAGCGCCAGCGTCACCACGTCGGCTTCCAGCCCGTCGATCACCGAGCGCGCCTGGCGGCCGGAACCGCCGTGCGATTGGCGGATCGTCAGATCGACGTTCGCCTTGTCCTTGTACTGCTTGATGAAGGCGTCATCGATCGCGCGGTAGAGTTCGCGCGTCGGATCGTAAGAGACGTTCAGCAGCGTCTGCTTCTGCTGCGCCTGCGCCGGCGCAATCGCGGCAAATGAAACCGTCACTGCGGCCAAGGCGGCCAACCAACCGGCTTTCCTGAAAGACATCCCTTGCTCCCTGTGATCTGCAATGTGGAGGCAAGTTTGCGTGTTGGCCGATCTGAACGGAACGAATCATTATTTGGTTGCTCATCGCCAAGAGGCATATAGGACAGGCATCCCAACAACGAAAAACCGCCGCGATCCTCTATGAAGATCGCGGCGGTTCGGGCGGCGCGGGACCGCATTCAAGCCGGGGGGCCAACCCCCCATTTTTCGAATTTACTTATTCGGTTGCGGCGTGATGCGCAGGTACGGACGCACGGCCTTGTAGCCCTTCGGGAATTTTTCCTTGATCACCGCTTCGTCCTGCAGGGACGGAACGATGATGACGTCGTCGCCGTCCTCCCAGTTGACCGGCGTGGCCACGCTGTGGCTGTCGGTCAGCTGCAGCGAATCGATGACGCGAAGGATTTCATTGAAGTTGCGGCCCGTGCTGGCGGGATACGTGATGGTCAGGCGGACCTTCTTGTTCGGATCGATGACGAACACCGAACGCACGGTCGCCGTAGCGCTGGCATTCGGATGGATCATGTCGTAAAGCTCGGAAACCTTGCGATCCTTGTCGGCGATGATCGGGAAGTTGACCGTCGTCGATTGCGTGTCGTTGATGTCTTCGATCCACTTGGCGTGCGAATCGGCGCCATCGACCGACAGGGCCAGGACCTTCACGTTGCGCTTGGCAAACTCGTCGGCCAGTTTGGCCGTGTAGCCCAGTTCGGTCGTGCAAACCGGCGTGAAATCGGCCGGATGCGAGAACAGCACACCCCAGCTGTTGCCCAGGTACTCGTGGAAGCGGATCTTGCCAGCCGAGGATTCCTGCTCGAAATCGGGGGCGACGTCGCCCAGGCGTAGTTGACTCATGATGTCTCCTGTACGGGATTCAGTTGTAGGGACCGGCTGACGGTCCGGCATGGACTGCAGCGGGCAATCGCGTTTCGTGGCGGAGGTTGCCGTGTGACGTTACCGCGTGTGAAACGATTCTTCCATCAAACCTTTAGGCGAGGAAATACGCAAGTCATATAACCTTATGCAATATTCGCAGCCGTCTTATCGGGTGACGCCGGCACGCCCGGCGCCCGCCTCAACTCAAGTGATACGCCAGGGACACGATGATCGGTCCCAGCACCGGCAGCAGCACATTGGCAATGGCGTACGTCACCGTGTAGCCCAGCAGCGGCACCGAGCTGCCGCTGGCGGTCAGGATGGCGCTGATGGCCGGGGTGCTGACGTGCTGCCCCGCTATGGCGCCCACCAGCAGCGGCCCCTCGATCTTCAGCAACTTGTGCCCCACCCACAGCGACAGGCACGCGGGTCCCAGCGACACAAGCAGGCCGATCAGCGGCAGCACCGCCCCATGCTCGCGGATCAGCGATAGCGCATCCGGCCCGGCGGACAAGCCCACGCAGGCCACGAAGATCGCCAGACCCAGGTCCTTGAGCAGTTGCACCGCATGGGCCGGCATGTGCCCGATCGACGGCCGCTTGGCGTTGATCCAGCCGCACACCAGACCGCTGACCAGCGCGCCGCCCCCGCTGCCCAGCGAGACCGGAATCCCCCACAGTCTTGCCCCCAGGCTGCCGATCATCAGCCCGGCAAGAATGCCGAACGCCAGAAACACCAGGTCCGTCACGCCGCTGCGGCGCAATTCGGAACCCAGCGCAGCGCCCGCCTCGGATAGTTCGGGCTCCGCACCCACCAGGGTGACCAGATCGCCGAACTGCACCACTGTCGCCGGCGTCAGGGGCAGCACGTGGCCGGAGCGCGAGATGGATTGCAGGAACACGCCTCGCGCGCGCCGTGCATTGGGCCGCAAAGCCAGCTCACCCACCGTGTGGCCATTTACGGTCTTCTTGCTGACGATGACCTGCAGCTCGCTCAATTGCAGGTCGTCCGCATGCGCTTCGGGCAACTGGATTTCCGGGCCGATCACCGATCCGGCGCGCAGGGCAAAGCGGCGCAATCCCAGGACGACCACGATGTCGCCGGTCGCAAGCACGTAATCGGGCGTGGCGTCGACGGCCTCGCCGTTGCGCAGGACGCGGCTGATCACGGTGCGCCCGCCCAGCTGCGCCTCCACGTCGCCCACCCGTTTGCCATCGACGTCCTTGACCACGTGGGCGCGCCCCACCAGACGCGGCAACGTCGGCAGGCTGGCCTCGTCGTTGTCGCCAGGCGCCGCACCCAGCTTGGCCTCAAGCGCTTTGGACGCCTCGCGCAGATTGATCCGCAGCAGCGCGGGCGCCACCTGGCTGGTGAAGAACACGATGCTGATGAGGCCCACCAGATAGGTCAGCGTGTAGGCCGTGGCGATGTTGGCTTCCATGCGCTGCACTTCCGCGTCCGGCAGCCCCAGGTGCTTGAGCGCCTCGGCGGCGGTGCCCACCACGGCCGATTCGGTCGCAGCGCCCGCCGCCAGGCCTGCTGCGGTGCCGGCATCCAGCCCGAACAGCGGCACGGCCGCCAGCACGATCGTCAGCACGAGCACCGCCTCGATCAGCGGCAGGACGACATAGCGCAGGCTGGACCGGTTGAGATTTGCGAAGAACTGCGGGCCGCCCGAGTAGCCCATGGCGAAGATGAACAGGGCAAACGCGACCTCCTTGAGGTCGCCGCGCATCTGGCAGCCTGTCTGGCCGATCAGCAGGGCGACGATGAGCGTGCCGCACACGCCGCCTAGCTGTATCGGCCCGACCTTCAGCTTGCCGATCAGGTATCCCAAACCCACCGTGACGAACAGCACCGCGATGGGAACGCTATTGAAAAACCCGACCGAACACGTCATGAGTCCACGCCGCCCTGTTGTTGCCTGCTGTGCAATGGCCTGCGCTGCGAATTACCGCGTTGCAGTTCCCTGCGCCACGGTTGCCCGCCAAACGGCCTCCTACTTCGCGGTCGCCTGCTTGGCCGATCTGGCTGCCGTGTCCGCCTTCTTCACCGCCTTCTTGACGGCCTTCTTGGCGGCAGTCTTGCCCGGCGTCTTGCCCGCCGCTGCGCCCTTCTTGCCGGCACCCTTCTTGCCCGCGGACGCCTTGACGGTCTGGCCCTTGCCGGCGGTCGGACCCGAACGCACCAGTTCGCCTGCCTTCCAGGCCTCGACGTACTCAGTCGCGGCTTCGACCATGTACTTGCCGATCTTGGCGTAGTCCGCGTCGTCCAGATTGGCCAGCGACACGCGGATGGACCAGGGCGGACCGCCGAACCCCCCCCCATCCATCAGCACCACGCCGGATTTCTCCGCCAGACGGAACAGGAAATCCACCGGCTCGTAGTTGCTGGTCATGTATTTGCAGAACGCGTCGCCATACGTGATCTTGGCCCACACCATGAAGTCCAGCTCCACGTAGTACC
Organism: Achromobacter sp. UBA5777; assembly: GCF_002418565.1. Lineage (NCBI taxonomy): Bacteria > Pseudomonadati > Pseudomonadota > Betaproteobacteria > Burkholderiales > Alcaligenaceae > Achromobacter > Achromobacter sp. UBA5777. The sequence continues at coordinate 12,368 of NZ_DIEJ01000030.1, forward strand.
AGCCGCGCATCGGATCCTCGGGCGGCAGGGGAATGCCCAACCCACGCCATAGGGCATCGCGCCGGCCCCGCACGATTTCCATCGTCAGATGCTTGTAGGAATCTTTCAGGTCCAGCAAGTGCGACAACGCGAAGAAGCCCATCTGAACCTGCTGCGGCAGGGACAGCCCCGCCGTGTGGTTCAACGCCACATTGCGGCTGTCGGCGACCATGCGGTCGATGAACTTCAGTTTCTCCGGCTCCATCGTCATGGCGCCGTAGCGCTTGTTCAGCCGCTTTTTCCACGACGCGGGCAGCTCGGCGATGCGCCGGTCCATCGTATTGTTCTCGTGCGTGGCGATGACGCCGAGCCGCCAACCCGTGCAACCGAAGTTCTTCGAGAACGAATAGACGCAGATCGTGTTCTGCGGCACTTCAGCCATCAGCGAACGGAAGTTCGGCACGAAGGTTCCATACACGTCGTCCGTCACCAGCACCAGATCGGGATTCTTCCGGATGAGGCGCACGATCTGCTTCATTTCGACGGGACTGAACGCCACCGACGGCGGATTGCTTGGGTTCACCGTCACCGCCAGCTTGATCTTGGGATCTTCCAGCTTGGCGATTTCCGAGGCCGGATAGTGCCAATCGTGCGTGCCATCGGCGCGCAAGCTGTCGGCGTTGATGCCGACGATCTTGAACTGGAAACGCTCCAGATGCGCGATCTCGATATACGGCGTGAAGGTCGGCAGGAACAGCGCGATCGTGTCGCCCTGCTTGAGCAGGCCGTTCTGCATCAGCGAATCGAAGATGTAGCACATCGCCGCCGTGCCCCCCTCGACCGGGAACAGATCGAACTTGCCCTTGGGCGGACGGCCATCGCACATTTCCTTGATCAGGTAGTCATGCACGATCTGCTCAAGGTGCACCAGCGCGCGCGGCGGGACGGGATAGTTGTCGCCGATGATGCTGTCGGTCAGCTCGTGGATCCATTCGTCAGGATCGAACCCCTTTACCTTCACGCCGTACTCCAGCACGCCGGCAAGGAAGTCGTAGCCCTCTTCGCCCTTGTGCTTGGACAGGAATTTCCGCAGCCGGTCGGCGCAGCCCTTCTTGGGCGGCATGCCCGCCAGAATGACGTCGTCGCGCACCCGGCGCGCCTCCTTCATTGCAAACCGGCCCAGCAGGAAGAAGGCATCGCGCGGTTCCGTGGCAATCCAGTTCGGATTGCCACGGCCCGCGTTCAGCATGGTCAGCGCGGACGTCTGCTGATTATCCTTGGCCAGGGTGATCAGGTAGTCCTTCAGTTCGAACGGCGAAAGCTGCTCAAGGTCGCGCTGACGCGAACGCGTGGTCTTCAGGGCCGAGGCCAGGCTGACGGTGACGGGCGCAGTGGAAGCCATGTGTGTACTCCTGATGTGCGTGTTGACGGGCGCCGTGAATGCGGGCGCCGTTACGATTGCCGCGCTTCTCTGTAGCACCCGCAAGCCGAAGCTTGCGGGCAGTCCTGCTAAGCCATGAGCATGACGATGACAATGCCCCAGATGATGAGCAGGGTATTGCCGATGGCGTAGGGCACCGTGTAGCCAAGCGCCGGGACCTGGCTCTTTGCCGTCTCGGTGATCTGGCCGATCGCCGCGGTGGTGGTCCGCGCCCCCGCGCACACGCCCAGCGAGATGGCGGGATGGAACTTGAAGACGTAGCGGGCAATGAGCACGCCCAGGATCATCGGGACGCTGGTGGCGATGACGCCCGCAATGAAGAGTTTTGCGCCCAACTGCTGGAAGCCCTGCACGAAGCCCGGTCCGGACACGATGCCCACCACCGCGACGAATGCGGTCAGGCCCACCGATGTCAGGAACCAGTGAACCGGCTCCGGGACGCGCCCGAAGGTCGGATGCACGGACCGCAGATATCCAAAGATCAGCCCGGAGATCAGCGCGCCGCCGGACGTCGACAGCGTGATCGGAATGCCGCCCACCGTCAGCACCAGCGTGCCGAACAGACCGCCCAGCAGGATGCCGAAGCCCACAAACACCATGTCGGTCTGGTTGGTGGCGCGGTCCACATAGCCCAGCTTGCTGACCGCCCGTTCGACGTCGCGTGTGGCGCCCAGGATGAAGAGGCGGTCGCCGCGGTCCAGTTTCAGGCCCCAGTTGACCGGCATCTCATGGCCACCGCGCACAACCTTGCGCAGGAACACGCCGCGGCCCAGTTGGCGCACGGTCTCGTTCTCGGCCAGCTCCTTGAGCGTCTTGCCGGCCACGTTCTTGTTGGTCAGCACGACCTCGACGATCTCCGCCGGCAGGTTGATGACGTCGCGGTCCTCGACCTCGGTGCCGATAAGGCCCGAGGCCTGCAGCACCAGCGCGTCATGGCGGCCCGTCACGCCCAGCACGTCGCCGGCCTGCAACGCGGTGCTGGAGTCGGCATCGATGATCTGGTCGCCGCGGCGGATACGCTCGACAAAGACACGGGCATCCACGAACTTCGCTTCCAGTTCACCCACCGTCTTGCCGACATATTCCGTATGGTCCAGCCGGTAGGCTCGCGCGGTGAACTTGCGGTAGCCCGACAGCTCCATCGAATCGGCCCCGCCGGACATCTTGGCCTCGTAGTCCTTGCATTCCTTCACGATGTCCACGCGCATCAGCTTGGGACCGAGGGACGCCAGCAGCCAGGCGCTGCCAACCGTGCCGAAGATGTAGCAGACCGCGTACGCGACGGGAATGTTGTCGATCCACTGCTTCTTGGTCGCCGCGTCAATGGACAGGCCGTTGATCGTGTCGGTCGCCACGCCCATGACCGCCGATATCGTCTGCGCGCCGGACAGCAGCCCCGCGCCGGTCCCGGCATCAAAGCCGAATCCGATGGCGGTCACCCAGGTAACCAGCAGGCAGAGCACGCAGATGATGACGGCAAATATGACCTGGGGCAGGCCATCGCTTTTCATGCCGCGGAAGAATTGCGGTCCGACGCCGTAGCCAAGACCAAAAAGAAAAAGCAGGAAGAACACCTGCTTGAGAATGGGAGCAATCGAAATGTTGAGCTGGCCGACCAGCACGCCCACCAATAATGTCCCGGTCACTGCGCCCAGATTGAATCCGAAGATTTTCTTGGACCCGATCCAATAACCCAGGCCCAGGGTCAAGAAAATCGCCAGCTCTGGGAACTTACGTAGCGTGTCAAAGAACCATTCCATCACGAATCTCCTTCGTTCTGTACAGGTCAAGCACAATCGCAAACAGTGAGTAGCGCGCGAAGTACGTTATCAGAGTCTTTGCGAAAATAAAACAATTTCGATTATCTTGGGCACGTAGATTGCGCGGCACAAAAAAAAACCGCGGGCGCCTGGCCCGCGGTTTTTGTCTGCAACGGCTGTGGCTTACAGCGCGTTCGTCAGCTCGGGAACGACCGTGAACAGGTCGCCCACCAGACCATAATCGGCGACGCCAAAAATCGGCGCCTCGGCGTCCTTGTTGATCGCGACGATGACCTTCGAATCCTTCATGCCGGCCAGATGCTGGATGGCGCCCGAGATACCGACGGCCACGTACAGCTGCGGCGCGACGATCTTGCCGGTCTGGCCAACCTGCCAGTCGTTCGGCGCGTAGCCGGCGTCGACCGCGGCGCGCGAAGCGCCCAGTGCGGCGCCCAGCTTGTCGGCCAGCGGATCCAGGATCTTGAAGTTTTCGGCGCTGCCCAGACCACGGCCGCCCGATACGACGACACGCGCGCCGGCCAGTTCGGGACGATCGCTCTTGGCGACTTCGCGGCCCACGAACGTGGACAGGCCTGAATCCGCCACGGCAGCGGCGTCTTCGACCGAAGCCGAACCGCCTTGAGCGGCAACGGCGTCAAAGCCGGTCGTGCGCACGGTGATGACCTTGACGGCGTCGGCCGATTGCACGGTGGCAATGGCGTTGCCGGCGTAGATCGGGCGCTGGAACGTGTCGGCGGATTCGACACCGATGATGTCGGAGATCTGGGCCACGTCCAGCTTGGCTGCAACGCGCGGCGCCACGTTCTTGCCCGACGCGGTGGCCGGGAACAGGATGTGGCTGTAGTTCGAGGCCACGGCCAGCACCTGCGCCGCGACGTTTTCGGCCAGGCCGTCCGCCAGATGCGGCGCATCGGCCAGCAGCACCTTTGCCACACCAGCGGCTTGGGCAGCCTGGTCCGCCACGGCGCGCGCGTTGGCGCCGGCGACCAGCACGTGCACGTCGCCTCCGATCTTGGCGGCGGCGGCGATGGCGTTCAGGGTTGCGCCCTTGAGTTGGGCGTTATCGTGTTCGGCAATAACCAGCGTCGTCATGATCAGACCACCTTCGCTTCGTTCTTGAGTTTGTCCACCAGCGCCGCGACGTCGGCAACCTTGATGCCGGCCTTGCGGGCGGGCGGCTCGCTGACCTTCAGCGTCTTCAGGCGGGGCGCGGGATCCACGCCCAGGTCTTGCGGCGTGACGGTGTCCAACTGCTTTTTCTTGGCCTTCATGATGTTCGGCAGCGTGACGTAGCGCGGTTCGTTCAGGCGCAGGTCGGTGGTCACGATGGCGGGCAGCTTGAGCGACAGGGTTTCCAGACCGCCGTCGACTTCGCGCGTGACGGTGACCTTGCCGTCGGCCAGTTCGACCTTGCTGGCGAACGTGGCTTGCGGCCAATCCAGCAGCGCGGCGAGCATCTGGCCGGTCTGGTTGGCGTCGTCGTCAATGGCCTGCTTGCCCAGGATCACGAGCTGGGGCTGTTCCTTGTCGACCAGCGCCTTGAGCAGCTTGGCGACGGCCAGCGGTTGCAGTTCGGCATCGGTCTGGACCAGCACGCCGCGATCGGCGCCGATGGCCATGGCGGTGCGCAGTGTCTCCTGGCATTGCGCAACGCCGCAAGAAACCGCCACGACTTCAGCGACCGCGCCCTTTTCCTTCAGGCGGGTGGCTTCTTCGACGGCGATTTCGTCAAAGGGGTTCATGGACATCTTCACGTTGGCGATATCCACGCCGGTCTGATCAGACTTGACGCGCACCTTGACGTTGTAGTCAACGACGCGCTTGACAGGTACCAACACCTTCATCCCGCTGCCTCCAATTGGAAAATAATGACCCGGCTTTGCGCCGGGATCGCATTGCACAATTTTTTCCTGATTCTACAGCTTCGCCAGCGCCCGTATGTGCGCGACCACGCTGCGGCCCAGGGCCGACAAGTTGTAACCGCCCTCGAGCGTGCTCACGATCCGGCCCTGACAGTGGCGGTCAGCCACGTCGACCAGCTGCTCGGTGATCCAGGCATAGTCCGCCTCGACCAGCCCCATCTGCCCCATGTCGTCCTCGCGGTGGGCGTCAAAGCCCGCCGACACGAGGATCAATTCGGGGCGGTGCGCTTCCAGCCGCGGCAGCCACGTGTCCGTGACAATAGTCCGCACCGCGGCGCCCGCCGTGTAGGCGGGCACGGGCACATTCAGCATGTTGGCGGCCGGGTGATTCGCGCCGCTGTTGGGGAAGAACGGATGCTGGAAAAAGCTGCACATCAGCACCCGATCATCGCCGGCGAAGACGTCTTCCGTGCCGTTGCCATGGTGAACGTCAAAATCGACGATCGCCACGCGCGTCAGGCCGTGGAAGTCCATGGCATGCTGCGCCGCAATGGCGACGTTATTGAAAAAGCAGAATCCCATGGCCTGCGAACGGCAGGCATGATGCCCCGGCGGACGCACCGCGCAGAAGGCCGTTCGCGCCTCGCCGCCCAGCACCGCGTCGACCGCGGCCACCCCGGCGCCCGCGGCATGCAGCGCGGCTTCGTAGGTGTGCGGGTTCATGAGGGTGTCGGGATCGATAGGGTAATACCCTTGGTCCGGCGTATGTTTCTGCAAACTGTCCAGGTACTGGACAGTGTGGACGCGCAAGAGGTCATTGCGGGACGCCTGCGGCGCCTGCCGGTCATCCAGATAAGGCATCAATCCGCTTGCGAGCAACTGATCGGAGATGGCGTCCAGCCTCTGGGGGCTTTCCGGATGCCAGCTTCCCATTTCATGCAAGCGGCATGCCGGGTGGGTAAGATACATGGTCTCCATAAGGAAGATTATGTTCATCTGTCGGCGAATACTGCAACTCGGCGCGCTTTCCGCCCTGCTGGCGGGGTGCTCCACCACCACTCCCACCGCAGCACCCTCCACGTCCCTCGCTCCCCAAACGGCCCAGGCTCCAGGGACAACCCCCATCCGCATCGGGCCCAGCACGCCGACGCTCGGCCCCGAACTGGCGGACGACGCACCCGCCACGCTGACACCGTCGGGCGCGCTGCGTCCCGAGGTCCGCACCTTCGTCGAGAACCTGGCGGCCGAACGGCAACTGCCGCTGGCGCCGATGGTGTCCGCCTTGGAAAGCTCGCGCTACAACGCGACGGTCGCGCGGCTGATTGCGCCCTCCCCGCCGGGCAAAAAAGTCTGGCGCAGTTGGCTGACCTACCGGTCGCGCTTCGTCGAGCCCAAGCGCATCGCCTGGGGCGTCGAGTTCTACAACGAAAACCGCGACCTTCTGAATCAGGCCGCGCAACGGTTCGGCGTGCCCGCGCCCATCATTGCCTCCATCATCGGCGTCGAAACGCTCTATGGCCGCAACATGGGCAACTTCCGCGTCCTGGACGCGCTGGCCACTCTGGCCTTTGACTACCCCGATCCCGCCAAGCCCGAGCGCGCCACCATGTTCCGCACCCAGTTGGCGGATTTCCTGACGCTGGTCATGAACGACAAGCTCGAGCTGGAGACGCAGGGTTCCTATGCCGGCGCCATCGGCATGCCGCAATTCATGCCGACCAGCGTGATGCACTACGCCGTGGACGGCGACGGCAACGGCCATATCGACCTGACCAACAACACGCAGGACGCGATCATGTCCGTGGGCAGCTTCCTGGCGCAGCACGGTTGGCAGCGCGGCCTGCCGGTGTTCGCACCCGTGGTGCTGCCCGCCGATCCCACCGCGCTGGTGGACGGCGGCCTGGAGCCCAAGCAAAGCTGGACCACGCTGTCGGCGGCCGGCTCGCAGCTCAAGCCCGGCGCGACCAGCGATGGCTGGAGCAGCCAGCCGCTAGGCGTGGTGGATCTGGTCGAAGAAATGCGGGGTACGGCACAGTATCGGGTGGGCACGCCCAACTTCTTTGCGCTGACCAAGTACAACCGCAGTTACTTCTATGCGACGTCGGTGGCGGATCTGGCGACGGAGATCGAGGCCCGCGTCGCGCGGTGAGCGCCCTCGCGCGGACACTCCCGCGCCGAAAATTAAACGCCCTGGCAGGTTCAACCGCCAGGGCGTTTTTCATTTGGGTGTCCTGCCGGCCGGAGCTGCCGGGGCCCCGCGCGTCAGTTGAACACGCCCGTCGACAGATAGCGATCGCCGCGGTCGCACACGATGAACACGATGGTCGCATCGTTTACGCGTTCGGCAACCCGCAGCGCCGCGACCAGCGCGCCAGCCGACGAGATCCCGCCGAAAATGCCTTCCTCGGCAGCCAGCCGCCGCGCCATCACTTCGGCTTCGGACTGCTGGATGGACTCATAGGCGTCCACGCGGCTGCGGTCGAAGATCTTGGGCAGGTAGGCCTCGGGCCACTTGCGGATGCCCGGAATCTGCGACCCTTCGGCCGGCTGCGCGCCCACCACCTGCACGGCGGGATTGCGCGACTTCAGGTAGGTGGACACGCCCATGATCGTGCCCGTGGTGCCCATCGCGCTGACGAAGTGGGTGATGCGTCCTTCCGTCTGATTCCAGAGTTCCGGGCCCGTGGTTTCGATGTGCGCGCGCGGATTGTCGGGGTTGGCGAACTGGTCCAGCACCACGCCACGGCCATCGGCCTGCATCTCGGTGGCCAGGTCGCGGGCGTACTCCATGCCGCCCTTGTCGGCCGGCGTCAGGATCAGGTCAGCGCCATAGGCCGCCATGGCTGCGCGCCGCTCGACGGACAGATTGTCCGGCATGATCAGGATCATGCGGTAACCCTTCATGGCGGCCGCCATGGCCAGCGCAATGCCGGTGTTGCCGCTGGTGGCCTCGATGAGGGTGTCGCCGGGCTTGATGTCGCC
>NZ_DIEJ01000030.1:20433-20644 GCF_002418565.1 Achromobacter sp. UBA5777
ATGCGCTGCAGGCGCACCAGGGGCGTGTTGCCGACGGTCTGCTCGATAGTGGGGTAGGTAGTAGTCATGCGGTCGATCATAACTCCGCCCGGCGCCGCGCGGCAGCAAAAGCCGCGCACCCGCCAGGGTTAGCCAGAACCCGGCTCAGGGCTTTGCGCGGACCTGTGCCGGCGCACTGGCGGCAGGCGGCGCCGGCTTTGGCGCAGCGGCC
>NZ_DIEJ01000029.1:0-28931 GCF_002418565.1 Achromobacter sp. UBA5777
CGCGGTGTTTCTGTGGAATTGCTCATGTCGTTCGTTGTCCGGGAGCGGGATGCAAAAGGGAAAGGCGGCGACTCAACGCTTCAGGTCGTCGGCCATGTAGGCGCGGACGATGTCGGCAAAACTGCCATCGCCCGTCAGGCCCAGGCGGGTGGCGCGCGACGTGTCCCAACGCCCCGGCCAACTGCCGACGATGCGCTCGACACGCGCGTCCGCCTGCCAGCTGATGCGGTCGGCAACCTCGTCGCCCGCGACCTCGCGCAAGGCCTGCGCCATCTCGGCCGCCGTGACTGACACGCCAGGCAGGTTGATCGGCGTCCGGTCCGCCATCGCGTCGGCATCCAGCTCGCAGCCCGCGATCAAGGCAGCGATCGCGCCGCGCGGCGACAGCAGCCACAGCCGCGTGTCGGCGCCCACCGGGCACACTGCCGGCTCGCCGTTCAGGGGTTCGCGGATGATGCCGCTGGCAAACGACGACGCCGCCGCATTCGGCCGGCCGGGACGCACGCTGATGGTCGGCAGTCGCAGCACACGGCCATCGACGAAGCCGCGCCGCGTGTAGTCGGCCAGCAGCAGTTCGGCGATGGCTTTCTGCGTGCCGTAGGACGATTGCGGATTGAGCGCGGTGTCGTCGCGCACGGTGTCGGGCATGTTGCCGCCGTACACCGCCACGGAACTGGTGAAAATGACGCGCGGCGTGTGGCCAAGCGCGCGGCAGGTTTCCAGCAACGCGCGCGAGGCGTCCAGATTGATGCGCATGCCCAGGTCGAAGTCTGCCTCCGCCTGTCCGCTGACAACGGCCGCCAAATGAAAAATAGCGCGCGTCTCGGTATCGATGGCTTGCCGTAGCACCGCCGGGTCGGCGATGTCGCCTTCCAGCGAGCGCACGCGCGGGTCCTGCAGATCCGCCTTCACGACATCCAGAAGACCGATTTGCGTGATGGGCTGGGGCTTGCCGCCATCCAGCGACAGCGTGCCGCGCTCGAGCAGTTTGCGCGCCAGCCGCTGGCCCAGGAATCCGGCGCCGCCGGTGATCAGTATCTTCATGATGGAATGCTCAACGATGGGTTAGATAGGGTTGGGCCCAGCCCAGGCCTTCGGACGTTCCGGCGCGCGGGCGATATTCGCAGCCGATCCAGCCTTGATAGCCCAGCGCGTCGATACGCTGGAACAGGTAGGGGTAGTTCAGTTCGCCCAGATCGGGCTCGTGCCGGTCCGGGACGCCCGCCACCTGGATGTGGCCGATGCCCGCCATGTCGCGCTCGAGCTTCACGGCGATGTCGCCTTCGACGATCTGGCAGTGGTAGATGTCGAACTGCACCTTCAGGTTGTCCGCGCCCACCTCAGCGCGTATGGCCTGCGCGTCGTCCTGCCGGTTCAGGAAAAAGCCGGGAATATCGCGCGTGTTGATGGGTTCGATCACCACCGTCACACCCGCGCTCGCGGCCGTGCGCGCGGCAAGGGCCAGGTTGTTGACGTAGACATCCCGGTGGGCCGCGCGGTCCTGGCCGGGTTGGATCAGGCCTGCCATCACGTGCAGATGGCGATTGCCCAGTACCGCCGCGTATTCCAGCGCCTGGTCCAGTCCGCGTTTGAACTCGTCTTCGCGGCCGGGCAGCGATGCGATGCCGCGCTCCCCCGCCGCCCAGTCGCCCGGCGGCGCATTGAACAGGGCCTGCGTCAAACCGTGCGCGTCCAGGCGCGATCGGATCTCGGCCGCCGTGAAATCGTAGGGAAACAGGAATTCCACTCCCTTGAACCCGTCACGCGCCGCGGCGGCGAAGCGCTCCAGGAAGGGATGTTCCGGGTACATCATGCTGAGGTTTGCGGCCAGGCGCGGCATGTCGGTTCCTTTGATGCAGAGGTGATTGCGGACGCCGCGCTAGCGGTTGACCAGCTTGGCCGGCGTGAACCAGACCGCGATGGCGCCGATGACCAGCACGCCCGCCAGCACGTACATGCCGGACGCGGTGGAACTGGTCAGGTCCTTCAGGTAGCCGATCATGTACGGGCTGGCAAAGCCGGCCAGATTGCCCACGGAGTTAACGATGGCGATACCGGCGGCGGCGGCCGTGCCGGACAGGAACGCGGTCGGCAGCGACCAGAACAGCGGTGCGCAGGTCAGCACGCCCGCGGCCGCCATGGACAGGAACACCAGCGACACCACGGTGTTGTCGGCAAACGAGGCCGCCGCCGAGAAGCCCACCGCGCCCGCCAGCGCCGGCACGATCAGGTGCCAGCGGCGCTCACGCCGGCGGTCCGCGGAATGGCCCAGCAGGTTCATCACGACGATGGCGCACAGGAAGGGAATGGCGCTGAGCAGACCGATGTTGAAAGCGCCCGTCACGCCCGTGGACTTGATCAGCGTGGGCATCCAGAACGTCAACCCATACTGTCCGGCGACGAAGGCAAAGTAGATCAGGCACATCCACCACACGCGCTTGTCGGCGAACACCGCGCGCAGCGAGTGCTTCTGCGTGCCGGTCTGCTTCTGGTCCTGTTCGATCTCGCGCGTCAGCAACTTTTTTTCGTCGTCGCTCAACCATTTGGCGCTGGCGATGCCATTGTCCAGATACATCACGGTGACCACGCCGATCACCAGCGCGGGCACGGCCTCGATCAGGAACATCCATTGCCAGCCCTGCAGGCCGTGCATGCCGTGGAAGGCCTCCATGATCCAGCCTGACAGCGGATTGCCGAAGATGCCCGCCACGGGAATCGCCGACATGAACAGCGCAATGATCTTTGCGCGACGGTGGGCCGGGTACCAGTAGGTCAGATACAGAATCACGCCGGGATAGAACCCGGCTTCGGCCAGCCCCAACAGGAAGCGCAGGATGTAGAAGCCCGTCGGGGTTTCGACGAACATGAACATGCCCGACAGAATGCCCCAGGTGATCATGATGCGCGCGATCCAGATGCGCGCCCCCAGCCGGTGCATCAGCAGATTGCTGGGCACCTCGAACAGGAAGTAGCCAATGAAGAAGACGCCGGCGCCCAGGCCGAAGACGGTTTCACTGAAGCCCAGGTCCTGCGACATCTGCAGCTTGGCGAAGCCGACGTTGACGCGGTCCAGGTAGGCGATGACATAGCAAAGCATCAGGAACGGCACCAGCCGCCAGAACACTTTGGCATATGCGCGAGCGGTTTCGCGGGACTCGGGCGGCGACGAAGCCGCAGGCGCGGCGTGGGACGCCAGTTCCATCGGGGGCATTACCAGTCTCCATCAAGAATGCGCCGCCTTGATCCGCGCTGTCGCGGCCGGCAGGCTTTGTACGAAAAAGCGGATCAGTAGCGGGCGCCAAACGTGGCGCGCAGGGTCTCAATGGCCTCGTCCGTCAGCGGCTCGGGACGCGGCTGCGTCATCAGCCATAGGCGGGCGGTTTCTTCCAGTTCCTCAAGCGCAAACGACGCGTGGGACACCGACTTTTCCCAGACCACCGGCCCCAGCCGTTCGAACAAGGCGCCGCGCACCTCCCCCGCCACCGCGGCGACTTCGGCTGCCGCCTGCGTGTCGCCCGGACGGCGATAGCCGATCAACGGGATGCGACCCACCTTCATGACCTGGTAGGGCGTGATCGGCGGCAATACCTCTTCCGGACGCCACACGCCCGCGAGCGTCAGCGCGACCAGATGGGTGGAATGCGTATGCACGATGCCGCGGGAATCCGGGCTGGCGCGGTAGATGCCCTGATGCAGCAGCAAGGTCTTGGACGGCTTGCCGCCGGCGACCCAGTTGCCGGCCAGATCGACCTTGGAAAGCTCGGCGGGATCCAGCCGGCCCAGGCAGGCGTCGGTAGGCGTGATGAGCCATCCGTCGTCCAGCCGGGCGCTGATGTTGCCGGCCGCGCCGACCGTATAGCCACGCGCATACAGGCTTGCGCCGATGGTGCAGATCTCTTCGCGGATGCGGGCTTCTTCAGTCATGAGGTGTCCCCGGGCTGCAGGGACGGGCAACGAACAGCGGACGCGGCGAAGCAGGCATGACGACGATGTCTCTTGAATAGAAGTTATCGGGTCATCATACAAATTTCGGCGACGAGCGGGTATGGGGTAAACCCGCGCACCGCCGATTACGCTTGCGCGCGATCAACGCCCGCCGCGGTCGGCGCGGCGGTGTTCATCCAGGCCGTCAAAGCCATTGCCATCAGCACCAGCAGTGACGGATACAGCATGCTCAAGTTGCGCGCTTCGCCCTCGGCGGCGAACAGCAGAAAGAGCGGCACATTGACCGCCAGCGCCATCAGCACGTGCAGCCGGAAAGGCGCGGGCAGCAGGCGCCAGCCGGTGACGGCCACGCCCGCGATCATCAACACCATCACGGCGCTCAGCCCCTTCGGCAGCGCGACACCGTAGGTGCTTTCGGTGCGGAACCAGTTGCCCGGGTCCAGGAAGTAGAAGAAATTTGCGCCCGGCTGGAAACTCACCGCACCACCCGGGTTGCCCGCGTAGCGCACGCGCAACGCCAGATACACGCAGCCGCAGACGAACACCAGCCCCGCCACGACGGTTGCAGCCTTGAGGCGCGGCAGGCTGAGCCGAAGGATGGGATACAGCGTGACGACATAGAAAAAGAACGCCTCCTTGTTCCAGGTCGCCATCGCGGCAACGACGGCAAGCAGGCCCAGCCGCCCTGCCGCGCGCACTGGGCGTTCGACCGGAATGCGCCAGGCAAGCAGAATCGCGCACGCCATGAACAGCACTTCGAAGAAGTCGTAGAAGAAGCCGCCTTCGGTCAGGAAGAACGGCAGCAGCAACGCAATGACGAGCGGCGCCGCGGTGGCGGCTGCGCCGCTGGCGCCCGCCCGTAGGCACACCGACCGCATGGCGAACAGCGAGCCGAGCAGCGCCAGGAAGGTCAGGTAATAGACGATGTGATAGCGCAGCGTCACAGGCGCCTGCATCGCTTCCGACGCGGGAAAGCGCATGGCCAACCCTGACCGGCTGTTCACGCGGCGCGGGTCGGTCAGCCGCTCGGACAGGCGCTCGACGGTCGCGGCCGGCATCAAGTCTTGAATGCCATTGGCGATGGCCGGCGCGAACTGGCGGTACACGTAAGGCCGGTACGCGGTGCCGTCGACCATGGACGCCAGCGAATGCGGGCCATGCCCGTCGTTCAGGCGCCACTTGGTATAGAAACCATTGAAGGCCGCCGCAGCGACCATGACATAGAGCATCGCCAACAGGAATCGGCGGTAGCCCACGCTATTGAAAAAACGGATCATCGGACTTCCAGGGTGACGGCTGGTCAGGGCGCGGTCTGCGGCCCCAGCCACTTTGCCAACGCCAGCGCCAGGAGGCACAGCAGCGTCGGATACAGCATGCTCAGATTGCGCATTTCGCCGGGCGAACAAAACAGCAGGAACAGGGGCACGTTGATGGCCAGCGCCAGCTTCGCGTGCCCGCGCAGGACCTCTGGCAGCCGCGGCCAGCCATTGATGGCGATGCCCGCGAAGGCCAGGATGCTGAAGAGGCTGAAGCCGCGCGGCAGCAGGACACCATAGGTGTTCTCGGTAAGCAGCCAGTTGCCGGGGTTAACGTAGTAGCGCAGGTTGTCCCAAAGCTGGAAATCGACGGTAGACCCAGGATTGCCCGCGTAACGCATGCGCAGCGCCAGATAGACGCAACCGCTCACCAGCAGCAGCACCGCCACGAAGCCCGCCGCCGGCAGGCGCGGCAGGTTGCGCCGCAAGAGCGGGTACAGGGCGGGCGTGAAAAAGAAGAAGGCTTCCTTGTTCCACGTCGCCAGCCCCGCCAGCGCCACCAGCGCGCAAAGCCGCACCGGCGTCTGGCGCGAGGTGCCCAGCGCCAGCAGCACGGCGCTCATGATGAACAGCAGTTCGACGAAATCGTAGAAGTAGCCGCCCTCGGTCAAGAAGAACGGCACCATCATCGCCAGGACCGCAGGCGCTGCCGTCGCGGCCACCCCACCCGCCCCTGCCTGCTGCGCCACGCGGCGCATGACGAACAGCGAGGCCAGCAGCGCGGCAAAGGTCAGGTAGTAGACGAGGTGGTAGCGCAAGGTGACCGCCGGCAGCAGGGCCTCGGACGCCGGATAGCGCATCGCCAGACCCGAACGGCTGTTCACGCGCCGAGGTTCGGCCAGACGTTCGGACAGGCGCGCCACAGTGGCCGGCGGCAGCAACGACTGGATCCCGTTGGCCAGCGCGGGCACGAACTGCCGATACACATACGGACGGTGGGCCGTGCCCTCGACCATCTGCGACAGCCCGAGCGCCGCATGGCCGTCGTTGAGCCGCCACTTGGTGTAGAACCCGTTCATCACGGCGGCCGCCACGACGACGTAGGCGCAGCACAGCAGGAACCCGCGATACCACGCACTTTGAAACAGGCGTTGCATGGCTGCGCCTACTTCGAGACCAGGAAGACGCCGACGGCGATGAACGCCGCGCCCGCCATCCGCATGGCCGTGATGGTCTCCGTGCCGGACAGCAGGCCGTAGACGAACACGCCCGCAATCGCGCAGGCCACCATCAACGGATACGCCAGCGTCAGATCGAGCTGGCGCAGCGCCAGCGCATAGAAACCAAAGCCCAGCCCGTATGCGCCGATGGCGCCCGCATAGGGCAGCGCCTGCGTCAGCAGGGAGGGCGTGGTCCCGTGCGCTGCCGCGGACCCCGCCGCCTTGAGCGCCACGCTGGCCACCACGCTGCAGACCCCGCTGAGGATCAGCCAAAGATATGCCATGTCTACGTCCTTACCAGCAAAACCACCAGCGCCACCCAGGCCAGCACCGCAAGGCGGATCTGGTTGTCGGCGAGCAGATCGCGACCTGGCTCTTCGCCCGATCCCCCCTTGTACAGCAGGTAGATATACCGGAAGACGCCGAAGGTGACGATGGGCAGCGTGACAATCAGATGCTGCGTGCCGTGCAGCGCGGCCGTGACGTCGTCAACCGTATAGAGGCCATACGCCAGCAGCGTCGTGCTGGCGGTAATGCCCACCAGGATATCCAGCAGCTGCGGCGAGTAGTGGCGCAGCACGGTGCGCGTGCTGCCTTGCGAGGCCGGGGCATCGAGAGGCGCCGACGCGATCTCGGCACGCCGTTTTGCAAAACCCAGGAACAGGGTCAGCATGAAACTGCACAGCAGCATCCAGCGCGACGGGATGATGCCCACCGCAAAGGTGCCGCAAGCCAGGCGGATCATGAAGCCCGCCGCAATACAGAACACATCGACCAGCACCTTGTGCTTCAGGCTCAGGGTGTAGGCAATGTTCAGGATCAGATAGCCGGCCACGGCCAGCGCCACGGGCCAGAGCCCGCACACGAGCGGCAGGCCCAGCGCCGAGCCAAACAGCACGACGATCAGCGCGCGGGCGGCGGGCAGGCCGACCCGTCCGCTGGCAATGGCGCGCAGCCGCTTCTTGGGATGCGCCGCATCGGCGGCTCGGTCGTGATAGTCGTTCAGGACATAGACCGCGCTGGACGCGAGGCAGAACGCGACAAAGCCCACGCCCACGGCAAACACCAGCGAGGCGTCCGTCCATCCGTGGCTGAAGATCAGGCCGATCAGCACGAAGCCGTTTTTCAGCCATTGCTGCGGACGCAGCAGGGAAATCAGCGCGCTCATGGCTTGACCGCCTGCCCGCGGTACCAGGCATGCTGGGCCGCGTCGATGAGCCACTGGTCGCCGCGGCTGTCGCCGTAGGCGTGCAGTTCATATTGGTCCGGACCGCCGTAGCGCTCGGTCAGGCGCCGCAACTTTTCAGGGCCCCAGCAGTTGTGTCCGTCAAAGTCGCCGGTCAGACGGCCCTGCGCATCGACCGCCATGCGCGTGCAGATGAGGTCGTCGAACCCGAGGTAGCGGGCCACGTCGTCGAGGTAGATATCGGGCGAGGCGCTGACCAGCACGCAGCGGTCGCCGCGCTGCTGGTGCCAGCGCAGCCGCTCGATGAGCGCGGGCCGCAGCGGAATGGTGTGCACCCACGCGCGGGCGATGCGGGCCAGCTCGGTGCGCGAGCGCCCGCGCAGTGCGGCGCGGCAGAGCGACTGCTTGGCGTCTTCGTTGCTGCGCAGACGCAGCGCGAACGCCGTCAGCGCCGGCGCGGTCCGCACGAATGCCGCCAGCAAACCGACCCACGACAGATGGGCCAGGAAGGGAATGAATGTGTCGCGCTGAGTGAGCGTGCCGTCGAAGTCGAAGGCAGCGATCACACGCGTGGGAGCGGGAAACTGCGTTTGTGTAGCCATACTGCTATCGCGACGGAACCCGGCCGGGCCTTGCCGTCACAAACTATGCCGGAAAATGCGTCAGCGCCCAAGGCGCAAACGCGTGATGTCAGACGCAGTCTCGCCATGGGCGCAGGGCCTCAACGAAACATGTGCCGTTTATTTCAAGATTTGTGTACTTGTAACACATCCAATTACAAGTCATCATAGCCCGGTCCCGATGCGGGCAAGCAGGAAAGAACCGCGTGAAATCCGCCGTTCTTCCCGCTGCCTTCAGTTTTTCCCCAGCTTCAAGGGCGCGCCGGCGCAGTGCCGGGGCGAGTCACCCCTGCTGCGCCTTGAACGCGCCTTCCTCTTCCAGCACCTGATTGGCCACCTTGAAAGCGTCCAGGCCCGCGGGAATGCCGCAGTAGACCGTGGCCTGCAGCAGGATCTCCTTGATTTCCTCGACCGTCACCCCGTTGTTCAGCGCACCCTTGACGTGCAGCTTGATCTCGGCGGGCCGGTTCAGGGCCGTCAGCATGGCCAGGTTCAGCATGCTGCGCGTCTTTTTCTCAAGCCCGGGGCGCCCCCAGGTGTAGCCCCAGCACCATTCGGTCGTGATGTGCTGGAACGCCATCATGAAATCGTTGGCGCGCGCGATCGAGCCATCGACGTAGTCGGCGCCGAGCACTTCGCGGCGCAGTTCCAGACCTTGGTCGAACAGCGCCTGGGTTTCCGCCTGGGTTGGTGTCTGGGTTTTGGGATCAGCGTCTGCCATGGGATGTTCCTCCGGGATGGTGGCGGCGGAAATCGAAGATCCGCCATCGGGTGGTCGTTCGGCCGATTGTGGGCGTGGGGCATCCCGCCCGTCAAATCTGGCAGGCTTCGCGCAAGACGATGTAAGGGGGTGACTGCGGCGCGCGGTTTACAGCGAATACCGGTAGTCGCAGTTCAACGTGGCTTGCAGCGGCGCCGGATAACCGCTGGCCGCCTTGCCACCGGGACGCGGACCCAGCAGTTTGGCCTGGAACGTGCCGGCCATGTCGCCATTTGCCGTCTTTTTGACGGCCACCGTGGACGGCAGCGCATACAGCGTCAGCGCCTGACCGTCGGCCGGCGCGACCAGCGTGAAGACCGACTGCGAGAAATTGGCGACGACATAACCGGGCGCCTCATCCGACGTGAACGACAGCGTGGCCGTCGCATAGGTCAGCGTCAGCGCCAGTTCTTCGGATGACGGCGAAGGAATGTCGCCCTTCAACGCCACCTTGCCGCTCTCGGACACGCAGGACAGCGACGCGGGCGCGGAGCCGGCCTGCGCGGTACCGGTCAGCAGGGCGATGGACAACAGACAGGTGGCGCGTGCAAGCATGGTCACTCCTCACCGGCGCCAGCGTGGCGCACGCCGGCAAAATTTCGTCAGGAATATATCAGACGGTCATCCCCGTCTGCCGCGATCCGTATAGGATGGAGCGTCGTCCATCAGAAGGAGCGTCCCCATGCCATCAATGCGACATCCTATTCTGGCCAGCGCACTGGCCGCGGCGCTCGCCGCCGCCCTGCCCTTCGCCGCCCACGCCGAGTCCGTCACCCTGCAGGTCGAGCAGGTCACGCCCGGTGCCGATGCGCACACGAACGCGCGCGTCGTCGACATCAAGCTCAAGCCTGACAGCGTCAAGACGCTGGCGGATTTCACGCGCGAGCGCGTGGGCCAGCGCGTGCAGTTTCGCGCGAACGGCATTCTGCTGTCGTCGGCCACGCTGATGAGCCCGCTGGACGGCGATAGCCTGCGCATCACGGCAGGCGAGCATGGCTTTGCGGGCAAGTCCGCCGAAGAAATCGCGCAAGGCATCATGAAGGACGGCGCGCTGACGATGGACGACGAAAACCGGTAAACGCGCGCACCCCTTGCATCCCCAGGCTGACGCCCGCGCACGCGGCGTCAGCCTTTTGTTTTTTTGACAAGATGGCGCAGGCGCCACAAATTTCAGTCATCTGTCATTAACCTTTCATTTCGGACTTCTAGTATTGCTCGTCCCCATCGGGCATCAGACCCAAAGCCAGGAGTTCAAATGAGCAAGTCCATCTCCGACAAGACCGTCCGCAATCCCAGCAAGAGCACCCCGTTCAGCGAGATTCTCGAAAAGAACATGTCCCGCCGCATGGTGATGCGTGGCGGTATCGCCGCTGCGTTCGCGACGATGACCAGCCTTGGTCTTGCCGGCTGTAATGGCAGCGACGACGATGACGACGATGCCGGCAACGGTGGCCAGAACCCCGCGCCGGAACAGCCCGGCACGGAAACGCCTCCGGCGCCGGCCCCGGTCAAGCTGGGCTTCGAGTCCCTGCCCACCTCCATGACCGACGCCTGTGTCGTGCCGGCCGGCTACATCGCCCATGTGTTCGCACCGTGGGGCACGCCGTTCAACGACAACGCGAATCCGTGGGACCGCAACGGCAACAACAGCTCGACTGACTTGCTGAACTCCACCGGCATGCACCACGACGGCATGCACTTCTTCCCGATCAACGGCAGCTCCACCGAGGGCCTGCTGGCGGTCAACCACGAGTACATCGACCAGAAGGCGCTGCACCCGAACGGCGCGACCACCGTCGCCGGCAAGCGCCCCATCGAGGAAATCCGCAAGGAAATCAACGCGCACGGCGTCGCAATCCTGCACGTGCGCCTTGAGAACGGCCGCTGGACCATCGTTCACAACTCGCGCTACAACCGCCGCTTCACGTCGGCCACGCCGATGAAGCTGGCCGGCCCCGTCGGCGGCACGGACTGGGTCAAGACCCCGTACTCGCCCA
The DNA here is from genome assembly GCF_002418565.1 of Achromobacter sp. UBA5777. NCBI lineage: Bacteria > Pseudomonadati > Pseudomonadota > Betaproteobacteria > Burkholderiales > Alcaligenaceae > Achromobacter > Achromobacter sp. UBA5777. The sequence goes on from NZ_DIEJ01000029.1 coordinate 10,985, forward strand.
ACGGCACGATGGTGCGCGGCACCAACAACAACTGCGGCAATGGCTACACCCCGTGGGGCACGTACATCACGGCCGAAGAAAACTGGGCCGCCTGCTTCGTGAACACCGGCACGCGCCCCGCGCACCAGCAGCGCGTCGGCGTGCCGAACGACAAGGGCCGCTACGAATGGGAAACGGGCGCCAACGACCCGCTGGAAGTCCAGGGCGAGTTCGCGCGCTTCAACATCACCGAGACCGGCGCCGACTTCACGCAGGACTACCGCAACGAGGTCAACGGCTTCGGCTACCTGGTCGAAATCGATCCCTACAACGAGAACAGCATCGCCACCAAGCGCACCGCGCTGGGCCGCTTCGCGCACGAAGGCTGCGCCTACGGCCTGCCCGAAGCCGGCAAGCCGCTCGCCTTCTACAGCGGCGACGACTCGCGCTTCGAATACATCTATCGCTTCGTGTCGGAAGCCCTGTGGGATCCGAAGGACGCCGAGCGCACCGACCGTCTCGCGGTGGGCGCGAAGTACCTGGACAAGGGCACGCTGTACGTCGCGCGCTTTGACGCCGATGGCACGGGCCAATGGATCGCGCTCACCGGCACGACCGTGGGCGCCGGCGGCCGCACGCTGGCCGATGAGTTCGGCAGCCTCGAGAACATCATCATCAACACCCGCGGCGCCGCCGACTTCGTCGGCGCCACGCCGATGGACCGCCCGGAATGGACGGCCACGCACCCGACCAACGGCGACATCTACCTGACGCTGACGAACAACACCAGCCGCAACGCCAGCCGCGGCACCAACCCGGCCAATCCGCGCCTGAACAACGTCAACGGTCACATCGTGCGCTGGCACGACGAGCCGGGCTCGACCAAGTTCAAGTGGGACATCTTCGTGTTTGGCTCCGACGCCGGCGCCGACGCCGACACGAACCGCTCCGGTCTGACCACGCTGAACCAGCTGGCCAGCCCGGACGGCATCGGCATCGACCCGCGCGGCATCCTGTGGATCCAGACCGACAACGGCATCGACGGCGGCCGCAACAACAACGTGGCCAAGGCGACCAACGACCAGATGCTGGCCGTGATCCCCGGCGCGTTGGCCGACAGCACCGGTACGGGTCCCGCCATCAACGCGACCAACCAGGCCGACCTGCGCCGCTTCTTCGTCGGCCCGAACGAAGCCGAAGTCACGGGCTTTGCCTTCACGCCGGACTACACCAGCATCTTCCTGAACATCCAGCACCCGGTGAACTGGCCGGCCTACGACACTGAAGATGCGACCACCGCCACCACGGGCGTCGTCCGCCCGCGTTCGTCGACGGTGGTGATCCGCCGCGCCGACGGCGGTCCGATCGGGGTGTGATGACGGCGCGACCGGGACGCCCCGGTTGCCCAAAAATGAAGGCCACCCTCGCGGGTGGCCTTTTTTTATTGCTTGCGCGCAAGGCGCCGGCAAGTGATCGGCTAAGCGGCGCACCGACCAAGCCCGGATCGCTGCGGTGACTTGTCCAATACCGTCATGCAAGCCTGGAGCACCCGCCCCGGCTCAATCGAATCGATATTCGAAAATCCCGTTTCGGGCACGACGTCGCGGGTGTACTCGCGGGCCCAGAACCATTCGGGGTTGGATTCGTTGAACACGCCCACGTAGGGCACACAGAGGCCCTGCGCGATATGGGAGGGGCCGCAATCGTTGGAGACGATGAGGCGCGCGTTCTGCATCAGCGCGACCAGCTCGGCCACGGGCCGGCAGCTCTCAAGCCGGAAGTCCGCCCGTTGCAGGGCTTGCAGGCGTTCGCGCTCGGCCGCTTCAGCCGGCCCCAGCACAAACGTGAACGTCGCCCCGCCGCCCAGCCGCGCCCGCAGCAGATCGGCCAGCGCAACGTAATGGTCCACCGGCCATCGCTTGAACTTGCCTGCGCCACCGCCCGGAATGAAGACGATGTCGGCCGGTTGCACCTTGTCCGCGCAGGGCCGTGCGATCTCAAGGAAGCACTGGCGCGCTATGACTTCGGGGTCGTGGTGCTGCACCGTGGACAGCAGCCGCAGGTTCGCCAGGCCGATGTATTCGCGGACGTCCTTGACGTGCGAATGCGTCCAGACACAGTCGCCAAGGCGGCGGTTGCTGAAACCCAGGCGCATCGGGGGACGGCGCAGCAGGTTGATCAGCGCAAAGCGCTCGCTGGAATGATGCAGGGTCAACGACGCGCTGGCGCGCCGCGGAAGCGCCCGGACCTGAGCGCCGAACGCGTCCGCGCGGACAAACTGGTCCACCCACGGCAACTGCGTATAGAAGTCCTCGACGGCAAATCGGGACACAACGCGCACCTGCCTGTCCGGCCACAATTTCTTGACTTGATACAGCGCTGGATACGCCACAATCTGGTCGCCGTAGCGCGACTTGCTACGAACGAATACGACGACATCGGCCATTGACCACTCACTCGGTGAAATCTCGCGCGAAATCCTGCTCTCTGGCAGAACGGCGCGCAATCGGAAAACTCTGAAATCAAGACCCCGGCCGGTGACTATCAGCCTGGCAACCCGCACCCGTGCGTGAGGCCGGCAGGGGCGTATCGCCCGATGTATTGCCCGCAAACTTGCGGATCTTCTCGGCCAGCTCGGCCGTCGCCTTCTCGTAGCCGTAGCAATACGGCGGCGTGGGCGCCGACTCGGGGCGGTAGTCCTGCAACACCGGCTTCGCATCTCCCAGATACAAGTTGTCCTTCAGTCGCAGAAACGCCTTGAAATCGCCGGTATAGCCATGATCAGCCTTGCGCTTTTCGTAGGCCCCGCGATCGGAGTCGCCATTCTCAAGCGCGCTGCGCGCGGGCGCAATCGGGATATAGCGACAATAATTGACATTGATGCCCTCCACCGTGGGAAAAAACTCAGGCTCCACGCACTTGCGCTGCGCATCGTTGTTGAAAATGTTGCCTTCCACCAACGCCTTGGCCTCCAGACTGAAACTCATTCCGTAGAAGTCCCAGTTCTCCAGCAGGTTGTTGAACAGGTGGAAAGTGCCGAACTGCGCGCGCGGGTTGCGCTGCACGGTGTTGAAGAAATAGTTGTGATGCAGCGTCACGCGCGCGATCGAATCGCGCTCATAGTTTTGAAACAAATTTTTCGAGGTGATGTTGTTCAGCAACATGACCTTGTTCGAATTGTGGAATTTGGTCCACGAGATCGTGACGTCGGTCGAGCCGTTCTTCACATTCAAGAGGCGGTCCGACATCCGCGACAGGTCCATGTGGTCGACCCACACGTCGCGGCTGTCGTTGGCCACGTTCACGGCCTGTGTGATGCGGGTGAGCCGCCCGTCGATCGTCAGATGCGTCAGGATGACGTTCTTCGCGCCATACACGCCCAGGCCGTCGTCGATCAGAGCGACACGTTTGCCGCGGCCGTCGATGGTCGTGTTGGACGGGACGCGCAACTGCGACTTCAGTACGATCGTCATGTCGGACGCGAAACGTATCCACGCCGGTCCCTTGCCGGCCTGTGCCAGCGCGGCGCGCAGCGTGCCGGGTCCGGCGTCCTGGTCCGAGGTCACCTCGATGAACTTGCCGCCCAGACCGCCCGTCGCTTTGGCGCCATATCCTTCGCGCTGCGCCAGCAAGCTGGCTACGAACGGGCAGTGTTCATCGGGCGCCGCGCATTGCCCGCTTGCGGCCGCTGCGCCGCCATACAAGCCGGTCAGCGTCAGCAGCCACACCATCACTGTCTTTCGTAGTCGCATCGCAACCGCTCCCTCAAATTTCACGCGGACGGATCCGCCGCCGTCACATGGCGCCAGATGCCGCCACTCAATCGCAGATTCTCCGGCGGGCCGGCAACATGCTCACGCAGCCGTTCGAAGTACGCCTTCTGCCAGCGCTGCGCGTACGCGTCCGCGTCCTCGCCGGGGTTGGCGGCCGGCAGCATTTCCAGCGTGTAGGCCACCTGCCCGTTCTCCCAGCGTGGCGCGTAGAACACCGACGGCACACCCATGCGATGCGCCAGATGCGCCGCGAATCCGGAATACGTGACGTCCTGGCCTTCAAACGTCGTGCGCGGCGCGGCGGGATTTGCCGCGCCGTCGATGGCCAGGCACAGCACAAAGCCCGAGTTGATCGCGCGCATGCAGGCCTTGGCGACCTGCGCCTCGGTCTGGTCGGCCGTGGAAATCAACGCCTCGGCATAGCTGCTGCGGGCGATGCTGGGCGCCGACGCCAGCCAGCGCGACGGGATGCCGACCAGTTCCAGCGCCATCAGGCCCGCATACATCGGCCCGACGTGGGCAGTGGCGACCACGACCCCGCGGCCGGCGGCAAGCAGCGGTGCGAAGAAACGCTCGCCGGTGTCCAGCTCACCCAACATGGCCATCGCTTCTTCGACGCGCTCCTCGCGGCATTCAAGCCAATCGAACAGCAAATGGTCGATCATGTGACCCCAGCGCGCGCGGCGTTCCCACGTCGCGCGATCGATGCTGGTGTCGCCCCGCATCGACCAGGCCCAGTCCAGCCGCGCCTGCGGAATCGGCGCGGTGTCGAGCTGTTCTTCCATGCGCGCCAACGCTTCCTGGAAGGTCTCCGGCAGCCGCGCGCCACGCTTGGCGACGTATTGCTCGAACAGCGCCTCGGCCTCGTCCTTGCGCCCGGCCTGCGACAGCGCCCCAATGGCGGACCGCTGCCACAGCAGGTTGTCCGGCGACTTCTTCAGCAGGAACATCATCTGCTCGGCCGCCGCGTCGTACTGCAAGGTGTAGCGCAGCGCGCGGGCGTACAGGCCCCGCGTCTGCTCAAGATCCGGCGCCAGTTCAATGGCGCGCGCCAATGGCGCGACGGAATCCTTGTAGCGCCCGGCGCGCAACAGGGTTTCGCCGTGCAGCGTCAGCAGCCGCACGTCGTCGGGCGCGGCCTGCAGACCAGCCTCGAAGTGCGTCAGCGCATGGGTCTTGCGGTCGTCTTCGGTGCCGCGCCGCAGATGCGCCAGCCCCAGCGACGATCGCAGCGCCGCGCAATCCTGGCCTGCGCGCAGCGCGCCGTCGCCCAGACGGATTGCCGCGGCGGTACGACCGTCGGCCAGCAGCGCGCGCACCGCCATCGTCGCCACGCGTTCATTGGGAAGCTTGTCCGGATCCAGCGATGCCGCGATGCCAGAGGCTTCGGCGACGTCTCCATTGCGCACGAAGGCCATCAACCACGCATAAGCGTCTTCGGGCGCGCTTTGCGCCAGCGGCAGGGTCGTGCGGGCAATTTCCGCCGCCTCGGGCACGCGTCCCGCCTGCACACGCATCTGGATGCGCGCGGCATGCAGCGACGCATTGCCGGGCTCGATGCCGGCGGCGGCATCGGCTTCGGCGATCGCCCTGTCCCACTGCTCCAGGCGGCCGAGCAGACTGGCGAGCAGGCGCCTGTCGTCGACCCGCGTGGGGTACACAACGACAAGCGTTTCCAGCGCCGCGATGGCAGAGGCCAGCTTGCCCGCTTTCACGTCGGGCGAGACCAGCAGCCGCCGGACCTCGCGCCAGCCGTCCTTGGCCGGGCGCAGCGCCGGTTCCAGCGCGGCCATGCCGCTCACCGGGTCTGCCGACGCGCGGATCTGTCCGATGACCTCGCGCAGGCGCGCCGTGGCGTCCTGCGGTTCGGCCCCGGCGTCCGGCCGGCGGCTTTCAATGACCGTATCAACCATGACGCAGCCCCCTCAACAAAGCCATCGCGACGCGTGCGATGAACATGAGCACAAATCCCAGTGCCAGCGCCTGCAACAGCAGGATGCCGGTGCGCGGGCTGCTGGGCCGATCCGTCGGCACCGGCTGCGCGATGATCGACAGATACCGCTGCAGGCGCAGCGCGTCCGTCATCGCCTGCTGGTACGACTGCTGCGCCAGCGTCAGGTTGGAATCCGCAAACACCTGCGCATTGCGCAGCGCCTCGTATTCCTTCAGTTGCTTGGCTTCCGTGTTGCCGTCGCCGCTCAGGCGCTGACGCACGGATGCAAGCCGCTTTTTCAGGGCCGCCACCTGCATCTGCGCAGGCTTGAGCATGAAATGGTCCTTGTTATCCAGCGCCCGGATCTTGTCCAGATTGATCTGCGCGGTGCTCAGCTCGCCCTCAAGCTGGCTGGACAGGTTCAGCAGCATCGACACCGTCGCACTGGGGTCGATGTTGCCGTGCTTGGTGCGCCACGTCGTCAACGCATCGCGCGCGGCCAGCGCCTTTTCCTCGGCAAATTTGACCGATTCTTCGCTCACCTTCAGCTTGTCCGCCACGCCCTTCTCGTTCATCGAACTGACGAACTGCTCGGCCAAGCCGATCAGCTCTCTGGACAGCGTGGCCGCGTCTTCCGACGAGAACGCGCTGACGCGCAGCACGTCGATCTGCTCCAGCGCGTTGAACGACACGTGCACCGACGCCTGATAGGCGCGGTACAGATCGTCTTCGCTGGAATCCTCGGCCAGGCGGTTGAACGGGTCCAGCCCATCGTTCATCAGGTAGCGGCGCAGGCCGACCTTCTTGTCCAGCTGCTGCATGCTGTCGCGCGACTTCAGAAAGTCCGCCACGGCCCAGCCGTCGACGAATCCGCCGAGCATGCCGCCCGAGTTGCCCGTCGTGAGCAGGCTGGCGGCCGCGCCGCCGCCGCCCTGCTGGCCGGATGCCGACTGCACGAAGAACCGCGACTCCGCCTCATAGCGCGGCGTGGCGACGATCAACAGGTAGATCACCGCCAGCACCACCGGCACCAGTACGATCACCGCGTTGATCCAGCGATGGCGGCGGCGCTCGCGCAGCGCCGACTGCCGCTCGCGGCGGCGGCGTTCGATCTCGGATCCACCGTCAGAACCCGAGTTGGCCTTCGTCGAAGCCGCCTCCGAGGACGTCGTCGCCTGTGCCGGAGTCGCTCCGTGATCGTCGCGGGGGATACCTGCGGAGGCACTGGTCGAGGTCGTCGTCGATGCTGAGCGCGCTTCGTTCATAGATCAAGCCTTTGAAGCAATAATCCGCCAACTGATTCTGGCGATAACTGGAAAAAATGAGTGTCCGGCCGACCAGGCGCTCTTCGAAAAGCGCCAGCCAGAGCCGGGTGAAACGGCAGGGCTCGAAGGGGATGCTCCCTTCGATCACGTAGACATCGAACGCGGGTGCCAGCGCCAGGGCGAACGAAAACTCCTGCCGCACATAAAGCGGCCAATGCTCCATGGGCTTGGCCAGCATCTTGGGATCGCTGATCAGGTCCGCGACCAGTTCGTACGTGGCGTCGGGGTCGATCTCGTACATTTCGCTGACGAAATCGATCATGGACAGGCCGCTGGCCTTGCCGCGGATGAAACCCTGCCGGCCGATCGCCCACGACACATTGCCGTCGTGCTTGACGAAGCCCTGCCGCGGCGGACGCAGACAGCACAGCACGTCCACCAGCTGGCGGTGCATCTCCGGCGCGGGCGACAGCAGCGCATAGCGCCCGGCCGGGATGTCGAGCGTGGCGTTGGCCAGCAGCGGCTGCCTGCTGCCGAAGGAATAGGGTTCGTCGGTTACGCCATTGAGATGGATCATCTTTCACCCTCACATTGGCTGAACGTTGGGACGGGCCAGGCGCTCTGCCACCAGCGCGATCACCATCATGAACACCAGCGAGGTCAGGAAGTAACCCAGGCTGGCATCGTGCGACTCGTACGCATGGAAGTACGCCGAGCGCAGCAACTGCATGCCGTGCGCCAGTGGCGACCACAGCATCCACGGCCGCAATTGCTCGGGAAACTGCTCCGACACGAAGAACACCGCCGCGAAGATCTGCAGGAAGCGCTCGATGATCGGCGCCAGCCGCAGGAAGAAGTGCCAGTAGGTCGCAATCGACCCGAAGAGCACCCCCATCGCCGCGCCCGCCACGCCCATCAGGACCACAAAAAGAATGAAGCCGGCCCAGCTCTTGGGCAGCGTGATGAGCCCGATCGCGTGGCCCGCGGTGATCAGCACCCCAAACACCACCACATACACCGATACGTAGATCATGGCCTGCACCAGCGCGCACATCAGCGGCGTGACGCCCTGGAAATTCAGCAGGCCGCGTGCCGAGACATACGCCGTACTGCTGCGGAACGCGATCTGACGGAACATGATCCAGGTCGTCGCGCCCAACAGCGAGAACGTCTGCACGTCCATCCCCAGGATGTAGTGCGTGCCCATCAGGATGTACAGCGACGAAATCAGGGTCAGCAGCACCACCGGACCGACCAGCGCCCACACCAGCGCGATGCGGCTTTCGCCGTGCATCACGCGCAGCTGGTAGATGAACATCGCCATCAGCGTGCGGCCGATCGGCCGATGGCCGGCGGTGTCCTCCGAATGCCCCTTATGCAGGGAGCGCAGCCGGTCGCGCAGGATCGCCAGATCACCCGCTTCGCTCTGCGCAACCTCGATCTCCAGCGCGATGTCATTGCGTGACGCATGGCGGCGCGCTTCACGCGCCTCGTCCTGCTTGCGACGTTCCACGCGGCGGGCATGCGCGACCGCCAGCCGCTCATCCTCGGCCACCAGCTTGGCCGGCATGTAGCCCGGCGCAAACACCTCGACGCCCGCACGGATGTCCTGTTCCAGCAGGCGCACGATGATGCGCAGGCGCCGCCGGGAGAAATCCGCCAGGGTCTCGTCGACCTCGCTGCGCACGATCTCGGCGTCCAGCTCCGCCTGCACGGCCTCGTACACCGCCCGCCGCGCCGCGACGGAGTCGTGCGGCTCGCCCTGCAGGCGGGCCAGCAGCGGCTTGAACAGCACGCCCGGCGGGGCCTTGGCTTCGAACAGCGCGGCCGGATCCAGCCGCCAGTTGGCGACGCCAGACCCCACCGTGTAGCTGTTGTCCTTCCGGCGCGAGCGCCAGCCCTTTATCCGATCCTCGTTGCTCATGGACGCGTTATTGGGCAACGCCGGTCGAACCGCCGCCCGAATCGCTGTCGATGGCTCGCGTGGCGCTGAAGCCGGCGCTCATCGTGACGCGGAAGGCCGACAGCACCTTCTGCACCTGCGTGAACGGCGCGTCCGAGATGTAGATGGCCTGTCCTTCATGCACCGTGAACTCGCGGGCCAGCGCCACCTGCTCCGGCCGCGTGAGGTCGAACTGGTACACGACGGGCAGCAAGTCCGGCTTGCCTTCGGCCCCCGCTTGCGCGGGCGTGAACAGGAACACCGAACGCGGATCGGCCAGCTTGTCGTCCAGGCCGCGCGAGTCCGCCAGCGCATCCAGCACGCTGTAATTGCGCTTGCTGATTTCCACGCGGCCCTGCTGGCCGGCCGCGCCGAGCACGGTCAGGAATTCCTTGGCGTCGTAGGCGGTGATCACATCGCCCGAGCGCAGCAGGATGTCGTTGTTCTGGTTGCGGTAGATGTCCGCCAGCCGCACCGAGGCCACCTGGCTGTCGCGGCGCAGGCTGATGATGAGCTGTTCGGGATTGGTCTGTACCGGCGCGGCCTGCGCCAGCGCGCTGCTCAGGCGCTGGGCGGTCTGCGTGATGGGGTACATGCCGGGCTTGGTCAGGTTGCCCTGCACCGTCACCATCTGCCCGCGCGCATCGGCTGCGCGCGTGACGCTGACGTCGGCGCCGACCACGAGCTTGCTCAGACGCGCCACGATGGCGTCATGCAACTTGCCGAGCGTCAGGCCCTCGGCGCGGAACTTTCCAATGATGGGAAACGTAACGTTGCCGGCACTGTCGATGTCCTGGTTACCCAGATCACTGACGCCGGACGGGTCCGCGGCGAACACGCCGAGACCGCCGCGTTCCCACACTTTCACGTTGATGCCGTCACCCGGCACCAGCTTGTCGAAACCTGCCTGCGTCAGATCGCGGTAGCGCACCGGAAAGTCCGCCACATCGGGCACCCGGCTCTTTCGCGCGAGTTCGCGCGACACGGGCATCACGATGACGTCCTTGTCATCGTGAGCCCCTGTCATTTCGCTAAGCATCGGGCCGGACCGTGGGAGCTGGCAACCCGTGAGTGTCAGCGCTGCAAGCAGCAGCATGGCAAGCGTCGCATGGCGCCGCGCGCCCAGGGCCGGGACGTTCATTAGCATAGGTTCCTTCAACTTCAGCACTTTAAAAAAGAGCAACTGCCCGTCACGCCTGCATCAGGCGCTTAGGCGCAACATCAATGCGCTCGTCGTTCTCGGACTCAGTCATGGCGGGCATGCAGATGCTCATGAACTTCGTGAGCATCGCGTCCAGCGAGAACAGATTCTGCGCGCGCTGGCGGCTATTGGCCCGCATGTCCGCATTGCTGCGCACCTGGTCCACCATGTTCAGGACCTTCTCGCAGGCCTCGTGCATGTCGGGATGATCCACGCAGCTGAGCAGATGGCCCGTCTCGTCCTCGACAAAGCACTCTTCCGCACCGCCCGCCGGCGTGGAAATCACCGGCACGCCCAGCAACTGCGCCTCGATCAGCACATTCGGCAGGCCTTCGTAGCGCGACAGCAGCACGCTGGCATCCATCTTCGAATACCAGAAGCCCACGTGATTCGACAGCCCCACCAGCAACAGGCGCTCCAGCACGTCGTGCTCCAGCGCCAGCGCCTCGATGTTCTCGCGCAGGCGTCCGTCGCCCACAAGGAAGAAGCGTGCCTGCGGCCGCTCCTTCAGGTAAAGCGCCGCCAACTTGATGAAGAGCTGCGGACGCTTGTCCGGCTCCAGGCGGAACACGCCGCCGATCGTTTCGGTGGCGTCCTTGGTGCGCTCGTGGAAGGCTTCCCACTTGGCCTTGTCGGCGTCCGAGGCATCGGTCGCCAGATCCGGCACGCCGTTGTACAGGATGTGGAAGCGTTCCAGCGGCAGGTCCAGCCACTCGGCGTACGCTTCCGCGGCCTTGCGGCTGTTGCTCACGAACACCACGCCCGGCACCAAGGCCAGCGCCTGAAACAGCTCGGGATACTCTTCGCGGAAACGGTCCTTGCGGATGTTCGGCGGCAGGCCGCGGAACACCAGGTGGATCGTCGGCGTGCCGGCCAGCAGCGCCGCCAGGGCGCCAAAGAGGCACGTGCCGTCCTGCCACAGGCTGACCACGTCGAACCGGTTGGCGCGCAACACCGGCGCCAATCGCGTGACGCCGTAATGCACGGGCGGGGGCAGTTGCTCCAGCAGGCGGCCCAGGTTGCCGTCGGGCACGGACTGGTGCGCCACCGAGATGGCCGGCAGGCGGTTGATCTCGGTGACCGGAATCTGTGCCTTGATGAGCACCGGCAGGAAAAAGTCGTCCTGTTTCTTGGGCGACCCCGACGGCTCGGTGTGCTGCTTGACCAGCACCTCGACCTTCTTGGGCCGCATCAGGATGTCGGGCGGCTGCAGGTCCGGCGACGCGGCCAGACGGGTCAGCTCGCCCGCCAAGCGGGTCAGCTGGCGCTCGGCGCCGCCCGGGCCCAGGCTGCCGGTGACCAGCGCCACCGACACGGGCTTGTCCGGCGTGTTTTCCGCAATCTTGCGGTTGCGAAAGTGCAGGATCGCGTGCTTCATCGACACGATGCGCACGTCCTTGCCCACCAGCCCCTCTTCGGATTCGAAGCGCTGATAGAACGCGTAGTCGCTGGCCAGCCCCTCGGCCAGTTCGGCCGCCTTGCTGCCGGGCGTCAGATGCTTGGCCACGGGCGCGATCGCGTCCCACGCGTCGGCCAGGAGGCCGCGCTTGCGCAGGCGCTTGGCGAACTCCACGCGCATGTTGCGATCCGTGTGCTGCGAGATCAGACGCCGGAACAGCGCGTCCGACTGCTCGTGCGCGCGGATGTCGCTCAGCAGCTTCGCCCGCGCAAACAGGCGGTCCGGATTCGTCGTCTCGGCCGGCAGGTGACGGTCGACCAGCGCCATGGCTTCGTCCAGGTGCCGTTCCTTCACCAGCCGCGTCGCGCAATAGCGCACGATCTGCAGGTCATCCGGGCACTCCTCGAGCAGCGTGGCCCACTGCTCGGCCATGCCCTCGTTCAGGCCCGCCGACTCCTGCAAGCGGAGCAGGAGGAAGCGGACCTTCGAGTCTTCCATGTGATCGCGGGCAAGCTCCTTGGCCCGCGCCAGATTGTCCTGAGCGACTTGAACCCGCCCCGATGCCGCAACGATTTCCTCCAACTGCGCTTGAACTTGCTGAAGATCGGACTTGGCGTCCACTCGCTCGGTTATCAGAGGGGGATTCATGCTGCCTTTCTCCGGTTGATCTTCTCGATCCAGACAAGGCAGCGCTCGATGTAGTGGTCGTACTGCGCCGGGTTTTCGGAACGTTCCTGCAACTGCTTCCAGTACGGCAGGGCCTGTTCGAAGCGGTGCAGACGCATGGCGCCGACCGCGGCCAGGCGCAGGCCGATGGGATCATCCGGCACCAGCGACACGATGCGTTCGCCCAGCGCCAGGCGCTCGGTCGTGCTCGACGGTTCCAGAGCGCGCGCTTCGGCGTACAGATAGGCCAGGATGCGGCGCTTTTCGTGGTCCACTTCCGGCATGCCGGGCCACGACTGCGCGACGCGGTCCAGCAGCTTCCAAGCGGCCTGATGGTCGCCGTTGGACAGGATCTCGCGAGCGCCACGGATGGCGCGCGGGCCGAGCCTGCCAAGCTGGCGTTCGGCTTCGTCCTTGGCGCTTTGATCGGCGCCCGAATGACCCAGCACCTCCTTGTACGCGTCGATCGCTTCACCGAACCAACCGCCATTGAAGGCCACGCGGGCAAAGTGCAGCTTGGCGCTGAACGGGGCGGCATCGCCAGTGGCGGCCACTTCCAGGTGGCGCATCGCCGTCTTCTTGTCGCCCAGCGCGTCAGCCGCGCGGCCACGCATGGCGTGCAGTTCGGGGAAGTCCACGTTGGTGTCGATGGCCAGGTTGGTCAGGTCGATCACTTCCTTGTGGTTGCCCGCCACCAGCGCGGCACGCACGCCCAGGCGCATGGCGCGTTCGAAGGCGCGTTGTGCACGGGCGCCGGCCAGCGCGTCGGGGTTGAGCAGGCGGTGCGCGCAGATGCGTTCGGCGGCGTCGCGCAGGCGTCCTTCCTCCAGCGCGCGGTTGCCTTCCTCGGCCCACGTCGCGGACTGCGATTGCAGCCATGCGCTGATGTCTTCGTTCTCGCTCTTGGCCAGGCCGCAAGAGGCCGCCAGCGTTGCCGCGGCCATGATGCAACCGCGCCACGAGGCTTCCTTGACCAGCTCCAGCGCGTCGCCCTCTTCCAGCTTGGGCTGTTCGCCGGCCAGGTCGCGCAGCGCGTCGCGGTCGCCTGCCAGCAGGCGGTCGCGCCACAACACGGCAAAGCCGCGACCGTAGCTCGGGATCGCCGCGCGCACTTCGTGCACCCAGCGGATCGCCGCTTCCATGTCGCCGCCCGTCTGCAGCAGGGACAGCACCGTGTCGGCCGCTTCCACCGCCATCGCGTCGGTCGGCTCGGAGATGCGGAACAGCTGCTTCCAGTTGCCCAGGCTTTCGTCCACATAGCCCAGGTGGCCCGCGGACACCGCTGCGATGCGGACGATTTCCGGCGTTTCGATCTCGTCTCCCAGCAGGCCTGCGGCCAGCGAGTACGCCACGTCGTAGCGGCCCAGCTTGAACTGGTTGCGCATCAGGATCTGCTCGGCCTTGCTGCCCGAGGACAGCGCATCGGCGCTGCCCAGAAGGGCCAACGACCCTTCGTAGTCGCCCAGTTCTTCCTGGATGCGCGCGAAGAGCACCACGTGATCCGGCAGGCTGGGGTAGCGGCGCAGCACATCGCGCACGCGGCGCGAGGCTTCGCGCAGCTCGCCCGAGTCCCACAGCTTCTCGATGCGTTCGACGCTTTCTTCCGCGCCCAGCTTGGGCACCGAGACCTGCGGGGTCGAGGAGCTCATGCGCGGACGGATGAAGTTCTTGTACCAGTCGGTGTACAGGCGCTCGGCGAACGCCGGCGTGTAGTGGGTCAGGTCCAGCCCGCCGTCTTCCATGGCGTCGGCCTGGCCCAGCTTGTTCATCAGCGGGGTCGGGTCATAGCACGGCACGCCGATGCGTTGCGCGGCGGCGGAGATGGCGGCGATGAGCTGCTGACGCTGTTCGATCGGCACGTTGTCCGGCGTGTGGGCGTTGACGTGGGTGACGAACACCACCTTGTCGCGGCCCAGCAGCTCGACGAGCTGGCGCATCTCCTGCTCGATCTCCTCGTCCGTCTGGTCGCGCTTGACGACGCGGGCGAGCAGGTCGCGGTCTTCAGCGTTCAAGCTCTTGAAGACCGGGTCCTGGTCCAGCTGCGCGCGGCGTTCGGCCAGGCGGTCGGCCACGGCCATCGACCAGAACGCGCGGGTGCGGGTGCGGTCGGCAAAGAACTCGCTGAAGTAGCGGACCAGATAGTTGGATTGGATGGGGTGGCCGTCGATCGTGAGCAGCTTGCGCGAGGACAGCTCGACCATGTACAGGTCAGCCGGCTTGTGCGTGCCGCGGCGAGCCTGCTCGCCATTGGACGGACGGAAGATCAGGCGCTGCACGTCGGCCGGGATGTCGCTCTGGCTGAACATGAAGCGCGCCTGCTGGAGGGCTTCGGCGGCCGTGTGCACGAATCCGTAGTTGCGGCCGAGCTGAAGTTTGATCGGGTAGCGGCCCACGGCATCACGCAGGGGCGTGTGGATGCGGCAGGTTCCGATGGGAGCGATGGTAAATGCGGTCATTCAGGGTCTCTCCTGTATTGATGGATTACGAGCCTGAACTAGAGAGTCCAGTACAAAAGGTCGGCCGGGAGGCGCTTGGCATCCAGCACCGACTTCAAGTCGCAGACCATGCCGCCGTTCTTGACGAGCTGCGGCAGGTCTTCCCAGATGGTTTCCATGGTTTCGCGGTGCGGCACCGCCAGGATCAGGACGTCCATGTCGCGGAAGTCGCCGCGTTCGACGAGCTTGATCCCGTACTCATGCTCCATCTGCTCCGAGTCGACCATCGGATCGCACGCAACCGGCGTGATGCCGTACTGGCCCAGCGCGTGGTACAGATCGACGATCTTCGAGTTGCGGATGTCGGGCACGTTTTCCTTGAAGGTCATGCCCAGGATGCCGACGCGGGTGGTCGCATTCAGGCGGCCGTTGCGTGCAAGCTGCTGCACCAGTCGCGAGGCGACGTGCGCGGCCATGCCGTCGTTGATGCGGCGGCCGGACAGGATGACTTCGGGGTGATAGCCCAGTTCCTGGGCCTTGGACGTGAGGTAGTACGGGTCGACGCCAATGCAGTGGCCGCCCACCAGTCCGGGCGTGAACTTCAGGAAGTTCCACTTGGTGCCCGCGGCCGCCAGGACCTCCGAGGTGCGGATGCCGACCAGATCGCAGATCTTGGACATCTCGTTCATGAGCGCGATGTTGATGTCGCGCTGCGTGTTCTCGAGCACCTTGGCCGCTTCGGCCACCTTGATCGAGGAGGCGCGGTGCACGCCTGCGTCGATGATCTGCTCGTACACGCCGGCAATCACTTCCAGCGATTGCTCATCCTGGCCGGACACGATCTTGACGATCTTCTCCAGCGGATGCTCCCTGTCGCCCGGGTTGATGCGCTCGGGGCTGTAGCCCAGCTTGAAGTCGACGCCGGCGCGCAGGCCGGATGCCTTCTCAAGTTCCGGGCCGCAGATTTCCTCGGTGGCGCCGGGGTGGACGGTCGACTCGAAGACCACGATGCAGCCGGGGCGCAGCACGGGGCCGATGGCCTGGCACGCCCGCACCAGCAGGGAAAAGTCGGGATTGTTTTTCTCGTCGACGGGCGTCGGGACGGCCACCACGAAAAAGTCGCAGCCTTCCAGTTCGGACAACTGGTCGGTGAACTGCATGGGGGAGGCAAGCAATACGTCGCGTTCGATCTCGCCAGTCCAGTCATCACCCTCTTTCAGCCGTGCGATTCTCCGCTTGTCCACGTCAAAGCCGATGACATCAAAGCGCCTGGAAAATGCCACTGCCACGGGCAGGCCGACATATCCAAGGCCACACACTGCGATTCTCTTTACCACGGGGGACCTCACTGTTTTCGTCGTGTCGCAGACACTAGAAATCGACGCCCCAAAGCGAGCACTTCGACATGAAATCGAAATACCCTTGCCGTATAGGGGCGGACGTATTGCTGAAAATGAATTTGGCTCGGTACCCGGTTAACTATCCGGTTAGCGAGCCTGGGCATCGTAGAGGGGTCGCGCAGCAAACTTTTTTCTAAATATTTTTATTGCTGCGGAAATAAATCAGGACAACCCGTAATAAACCCGGGAAATCCCTAGAAAAATTACATTCATTACACAAACCGCAACATGAGACGGTCGTTTCATGTAATCAAATATGAAAAGACGTTTTTCTTAGTCTGGTTTAACCAAACTGAAAAACCATTATCCAGATCGGTAGCTTATTTAGTAATTGCGTCAGGCAATATAAAAACGATGCACCAAACTGGATCAGCACGCACCATTATCAGCACGAGACATGCCTGGGTTTTCATCGCCCGGTAATAAATGGCCGGGCCGTGGACAACATGGCAGAAAAAGTTGGGGGGTGCGGCGTGCAACGTTTCTTGCAGTACGCCTCTTGCAATGCACTTTTTGCAATGCACTTTTTGCAATGCACTTTTTGCAATGCACTTCTTGCACTGCGCTTCCTGCAAAGCGCTTCTTGAAAAGCGCTTCCTGCAAAGGCAATCCGCGCAAATGCAAAAAAGCCGGCAGCGCTTGCGCGATACCGGCTTTCAGCCAGAAGGCGTCGGGAAACACCTTCTTGAATTCTCGACCACATGAAGTGGTCGGGGCGAGAGGATTCGAACCTCCGACTCCTGCGTCCCGAACGCAGTACTCTACCAGGCTGAGCTACGCCCCGATCTTGACTACCCATTTAGCGGTGCTCAGACCCACTAAACGTTTACTGCACTTAGCTTTACTACTTTTCACTTCACTGCTTTCTTCGCATCAGACCGTCTGATGTTCAGACTGCCTGGATGAATTTCCAACCGCCGTTTTTTGCTAGCGATCTCTATTCACCGCGAAAGCGCAGAATTCTAACAGAGAATTTTGAAAAGGGGAAATGGGGTAGATCGAAAGGGCTTCGCGGGCCCGATCTGCCTCGGCCACGGCGGCCTGACGGGCGTGTTCCAGCGCGTCCGTGGCCTGGATGGCGGCGGCCACCGCAGCGAAGTCGGCGTCGCCCGTCTTGATGGCGTCGCGGATCAGTTGCTGTTGTTCAGGCGTGCCCACTTCCATGACACGGATCAGCGGCAGCGTAGGCTTGCCTTCGCGCAGGTCGTCGCCGACGTTCTTGCCCAGCGCGGCGGCGTCGCCGCTGTAGTCCAGGACGTCGTCGACCAGCTGGAACGCGGTGCCCACATGGCGGCCATAGGCGGCCGCGGCGGCTTCCTGCTCGGGCGTGGCGCCCGCCAGCACGGCGCCCACCTGGGCGGCGGCTTCGAACAGCTTGGCCGTCTTGTAGCGCACGACCTGCAGGTAGCGCTCTTGCGAGACGTCCGGGTCATGCACGTTCAGAAGCTGCAGCACCTCGCCCTCGGCGATCACGGTGGTGGCTTCGGACAGGATGCTCATGATGCGCATCGAGTCGGCCTCGACCATCATCTCGAACGACCGCGAGTACAGGTAGTCGCCCACCAGGACGCTGGCCGCGTTGCCGAACACGGCGTTGGCAGTTTCCCGGCCGCGGCGCAGGTCGGACTCGTCCACCACGTCGTCGTGCAGCAGCGTGGCCGTGTGGATGAATTCCACCACGGCGGCCAGCAGCTGGTGATGCGTGCCTTCGTATCCCAGGGCGCGTGCCACCATCAGCACCATGGCCGGGCGCATGCGCTTGCCGCCCGCTCCAATGATGTAGTCGCCGATCGTGCGGATCAGAACCACATCGGAATTCAGCCGCTCGCGGATAACCGCATCGACGGCTTTCATATCGTCAGCTATGGGGGCAATGAGCGCGGGGAGATTCAAGACGTATCCGACAAGTGTGAAGCGAGCCGCGTGACGGCTCTTACCGCTGGGCCCGCCAGCG
>NZ_DIEJ01000027.1:0-7749 GCF_002418565.1 Achromobacter sp. UBA5777
CGGCGGTCGCCGCGCCACTAGAAAACGCCGCGCTGGGCACCGACACCGGCGCCTCGGTGCGCCTGCCCGCATCGGTGAACGGCGCCGCCGGATTCCGCGCTACCGTTGGCCGCTACGACGGCGCGGGCATCACCCCCATTTCTCACACGCGCGACACACCCGGACCCATCGCCAACGGCATGGCCGACATCGTGTTGCTGGATGCGATCCTCACGGGCCAGACCGAGCCGCTGGCGCCTCTGCCGCCCGAAGGCATTCGCCTGGGCCTGGCCGCGTACTTCTGGGCCGACCTCGATCCCGACGTGCAGGCGGTTTCAGAAGCCGCCTTGAACAAGCTGCGCGCGGCCGGGGTGACGCTGGTGGAGATGGACATGCCCGACCTGCCCGCCGCCAACGCGGCAGTCGGCATGCCGCTTTGCCTGTTCGAGCAGAAGCCCGACCTGACGGCCTATCTGGCGCGTTATCACGTGGGGGTGAGCTTTGATGAGGTGGTCGCGCAGATATCCAGCCCGGATGTGAAAGGCATCTTCGACAACCTGATCGTGCCGGGCGTGCTGCCCACGCCAGACGGCCAGCTTCTGCCGTTGCAACCGCTGTACGAACAGGCCATCGCAGGCGGCCGGCACGAACTCATCGAGGTCTATCGCCGCGCCTTCAAGCAACACGCGCTGGACGGTCTGCTGTTTCCGACCGTACCGGTCCCCCCGCCGGCGTCCACGCCCGAGGCCAGCAGCTTCGAGACCTTTGCGCGCCTGGCGCGCAACGTGGATCCCGGCAGCAACGCCGGCCTGCCGGGCCTGAGCGTGCCGGCCGGGCTGTCGAATCAAGGCCTGCCGGTGGGCTTGGAGATCGATGGCCTGCCGGGCGAGGACCGCAAGGTGCTGGCGATCGGCGTGGCCATCGAAAAAATATTGGGGCGCATCGCTGCGCCCCAGGTCCAGCCTTAGCCTCAGCCTGGGCTTTCGCGGCAGTCAGCCGCATCAGCCCAGGTTGGGCGCCAGCGTGCGCTTCAGGTCTTCGATGCTGCGGCCGCTGCGGCGGGCGTAGTCCTCAAGCTGGTCTTCGCCGATGACGCCCACGTTGAAGTATTGCGACTGCGGGTGGCTGAAGTAAAAGCCCGACACGCTGGACGCCGGGTACATCGCGTAGCTGTCCGTCAGCATCATGCCGATGTCCTCGCCGTCCAGCACGCGGAACATGTCGGTCTTCACGACGTGTTCCGGGCAGGCCGGGTAACCCGGCGCCGGGCGGATGCCCACGTACTTCTCGGCAATCATGTCCTCGTTGGACAGGGCCTCGTCGGGCGCGTAGCCCCACAGGTCCTGGCGCACGCGCGCATGCAGGCACTCGGCAAAGGCTTCGGCCAGGCGGTCCGCCAGCGACTTGAGCATGATGCTGGAATAGTCGTCCAGCGCCTTCTCGAATTCCGCTTCCTTCTTTTCGATGCCCAAACCGGCTGTGACGGCGAACATGCCGATGTAGTCGACCTTGCCGCTGGACTTGGGCGCGATGAAGTCCGACAGCGACTTGTTGCTGACGCCTTCGCGCTTGGCGCCCTGCTGGCGCAGGTTGCGGTACGTGAACAGCACTTCGCTGCGCGTCTCGTCCTTATAGACCTCGATGTCCTCGTCGTTGACGGTGTTGGCGGGATAGAAGCCCACGACGCCATTGGCGGTGAGCCAGCGGCCTTCGACGATGCGCTTCATCATAGCCTGGCCGTCGGCAAAGACCTTGCGCGCCTGCTCGCCCACCACCTTGTCTTGCAGGATGGCGGGGTACGGGCCGAAGAGACTCCAGGTCTGGAAGAACGGGCCCCAGTCCACGTACTTCGCAATCTCGGCCAGGTCGTAGCTCTTGAACGTGCGGCGGCCGATGAACTTGGGGCGCGGCGGCGTGTAGTTGTCCCAGTCGATCGCCGGACGCGAGGCGCGCGCCTCGGCCAGCGGCAGGATGGGCGTCGCCTTGCGGTTGGCGTGGCGGCGGCGCACGTCTTCGTACTCTTCGGCCAATTCCGTCAGGTAGGCTTCCGACTGGTCGGACATCAGGTTGGTGGCCACGCCCACCGAACGGCTGGCGTCGGGCACGTAGATCACCGGGCCTTCGTAATTGGGCGCGATCTTGACGGCGGTGTGCACGCGGCTGGTGGTGGCCCCGCCGATCATCAACGGCACCTTGCGGCTGCGGAAGTACTCGTCGCGTTGCATTTCCGACGCCACGTACGCCATTTCTTCCAGGCTGGGCGTGATCAGGCCGGACAGGCCGACGATGTCGGCGTTCTCTTCCTTGGCTTTTTCAAGGATCTGCGCGCAGGGCACCATCACGCCCATGTTCACGACTTCGAAGTTGTTGCACTGCAGGACCACCGACACGATGTTTTTGCCGATGTCGTGCACGTCGCCCTTGACAGTGGCGATGACGATCTTGCCCTTGGCGCGCACGTCGCCGCCCGCGGCCGCGATCTGGCGCTTTTCTTCCTCGATGAACGGAATCAGGTGCGCCACCGCCTGCTTCATGACGCGGGCGGATTTCACCACCTGCGGCAGGAACATCTTGCCTTCGCCGAACAGGTCGCCGACGACGTTCATGCCGTCCATCAGCGGGCCTTCGATCACTTCGATGGGACGGCCCCCGCGCGCTTCGATCTTCTGGCGCACTTCTTCCGTGTCTTCCACGATGAAAGCGGTGATGCCGTGGACCAGCGCGTGCGACAGGCGCTGCTCGACCTCGGCATTGCGCCAGGCCAGGTCTTCTTCCTTCTTGGCGCCGCTGCCCTTCACGCTGTCGGCAAACTGCACCAGGCGTTCGGTGGGCGTGCGCTCGTCGTCGGCTTCGGTCTTGCCGACGGGTTCCGGCCGGTCCAGCACCACGTCTTCCACCAGATCGCGCAGCTTGGCGTCCAGGTCTGCGTACACGCCCAGCTGACCGGCGTTGACGATGCCCATCGTCATGCCTTCCTTGACCGCGTAATACAGGAACACGGTGTGGATGGCCTCGCGCATCGGCTCGTTGCCGCGGAACGAGAAACTGACGTTGGACACGCCGCCCGAGATGCGCGCGTGCGGCAGGTTCTCGCGGATCCAGCGCGTGCCTTCGATGAAGTCCACGGCGTAGTGGTTGTGCTCATCAATGCCGGTGGCGACCGCGAAGACGTTCGGGTCGAAGATGATGTCTTCCGGCGGGAAGCCCTCTTCCTCGACCAGGATCTTGTAGGCGCGGCCGCAGATTTCCTTGCGGCGCTCCAGCGTGTCGGCCTGACCCAGTTCATCGAACGCCATCACCACCACCGCGGCGCCGTAGCGGCGGCACAGGCGGGCGTGGTGGCGGAACGGTTCCAGCCCTTCCTTCATGGATATCGAGTTCACCACCGCCTTGCCCTGCACGCACTTCAGGCCGGTTTCGATGACTTCCCACTTCGAGCTGTCGATCATGACCGGCACGCGCGCGATGTCGGGCTCGGACGCGATGAGGTTCAGGAAGCGGTGCATGCAGGCCACCGAATCCAGCATGGCCTCGTCCATGTTGATGTCGATGATCTGCGCGCCGTTCTCGACCTGCTGGCGGGCCACGGCCAGCGCCTCGTCGTATTTCTCTTCGCGAATCAGGCGGGCGAACATCTTGCTGCCCGTCACGTTGGTGCGTTCGCCCACGTTGACGAACAGCGTGTCCTCGTCGATGTTCAGCGGTTCCAGGCCCGACAGGCGGGTCTTGACGGCGATCTCGGGCACGACGCGCGGCGTCAGCGCCGTGACCTTCTCGGCAATGGCGCGAATGTGGTCCGGCGTGGTGCCGCAGCAGCCGCCCGACATGTTCACCAGACCGGCGCGCGCAAACTCCTCGAGCAAGGCCGAGGTATCGGCCGGGGTCTCGTCAAAGCCGGTCTCGGCCATGGGGTTGGGCAGGCCGGCGTTTGGATACACGCAGACGTAGGTGTCGCAGATCTTGGACAGTTCGGCCACATAGGGGCGCATCAACGCCGCGCCCAGCGCGCAGTTCAGGCCGATGGTGACGGGACGCGCGTGCCGCACCGAGTTCCAGAAGGCCTCGACCGTCTGGCCCGACAGGATGCGGCCGGAGGCGTCGGTCACCGTGCCGGAGATCATCACCGGCAGGCGGATGCCGCGTTCCTCGAAGACTTCCTCGGTGGCGAAGATGGCCGCCTTGGCGTTCAGCGTGTCGAAGATGGTTTCGATCAGAACGATATCGATGCCGCCGTCGAGCAGGCCGTTCAGTTGCTCGATATAGGCGACGCGCAGTTCGTCGAACGTGACGTTGCGCGCGCCCGGGTCGTTGACGTCCGGCGAAATGGAAGCCGTCTTGGGCTGCGGCCCCAGCGCGCCGGCCACGAAGCGCGGCTTGTCGGGCGTGCTGTAGGCGTCACAGGCCTCGCGCGCCAACTGCGCCGACACCAGGTTCAGCTCGTAGGCCAGTTCCGGCAGGTCGTAATCGCCCTGGGCGATCGTGGTGGCGCCGAAGGTGTTGGTCTCGATGACGTCCGCGCCCGCATCCAGATACTGGCGGTGAATCTCGGAGATGACGTCTGGCCGCACCAGCGACAGCAGTTCGTTGTTGCCTTTCACGTCCTTGCCGTGCTCGGCGAAGCGCTCGCCGCGGAAGTCCGCTTCGCCCAGCTTGTAGCGCTGGATCATGGTGCCCATGGCGCCGTCCAGGATCAGGATGCGCTTGCCCAGCAGGCGGGCAAAGTCGCCGCCGCGGGTATAGGCTTCGGGAGGGTACGGCAGGCGGGGATACGACACGATCAGGTCCGGATTAGGTTGGCCACGGCAGCGCGGATGTGGCTAAAACGCGAAAAACGCCGAAAAAACAAGCCCTGATCGTAACAAAATGGGCCTTCGCGCGCCTCACGGTGATACAGTTTCGGCCCCGAACCGGTGCTTTCGGCGCATCAGGTTGGGCAAGCACGCAACACTTGCCCGCCGCGAGCGAAAGATAAACGGGAAACAGGAAGACGCCCCCGCAGTGCCGCGCCGCCCGCAAGGCCGCCGCAGCGCCGCCCGTCCAGCCTGTGCTGCCCCCGCAACGGTCCCCATGCGCGCCTGGCGCCCATGGCAGCCCGATACCGGCCTGTTCGCTCGTCAGGATGCCTGTTTCCCGCCACGCGGCCTTTCGGCTCGCCCGGCGCGCCGGCGTCCTTCCCATCGTGAATGGCCTGCGGGGTCGCGGGCTGCACCGAGGTCTTGTAGATGAAAGCCCGCTCCATCCGGCGCTATGCCGGCGCTCTGCTCTGTTCCGCTCCGGCCATCGCCGCCGCCCAGCAAACCGCTCCCGCCCCATCCGAACTCGACAGCATCACCGTCACCGCCCAGCGCGTGCCCACCGACGGCCGCACGCTGCCGGTGTCGATCTCGGTGATCACCGCCGAGGACATCGCGGCCAGCAGCGCGCGCACCATGCAGGACCTGCTGTCCACGCAGGCCGGCATCAACCTGATCAACACCACCAGCTCCAGCGACAACGCCATCGTCGACCTGCGCGGCTTCGGCATCACCGGCGCCAGCAACACGCTGATCCTGATCGACGGCGTCAAGCAGAACACCAACGACCTGTCGGCGCCCAGCCTGGGCGTGGTGCCGCTGGATCAGGTTGAACGCATCGAAATCGTGCGTGGCAGCGGCTCCGTGCAGTACGGCGGCGGCACCACCGGCGGCGTGATCAACATCATCACCCGCTCCGACTTTGCCAAGGAGCCGGTCACCGCCCGCGCCACTGCCACGTTCGGCAGCTACGGCCTGCGCCAGTACGACGCCGCGGTCGCGATGAACAACGAGAAGGTGGGCGTTGACGCCTACATGCAGTCGCTGCACAGCGACGGCTACCGCGACAACAGCGGCGAGCGCCGCGAAGGCGGCGGCGGCGGCATCACCTTCCGCCACGACGACGGCTCGATCCGCCTGTACGGCCGCACCACCACGCAGAAGCTGGAACTGCCCGGCCCGCGCACGATCAACCCGTTCACGGGCGTGAACGAATTCCAGGACGATCCGCGCGGCTCGAAGAACGACGTCGACTACGTCAAGACCACGACCACCACGTTTGGCCTGCAACTTGAGCAGGCCATCGGCGCCGGCGTGCTGTATTCGGACCTGTCGACCCGCGAAAAGAAGCTCAGCGGCCTGACCTACGACGGTTTCGGCGACACGCTGCGCGACCAGAAGCTGGAAGAGAACATCGCCAGCGTGCGCTACCGCCTGCCGATCAACGGCGGCCACAGCGTCGTCTTCGGCGCCGATGCGCAGGAAGCCAAGACCACCGCCGACCAGAACGCCTACTACGACTTCGAACCGTCGAAGTGGCAGTCGCGCCAGCACCAGTACGGCCTGTTCGCCGAAGGCCAGATCCGCGCCACCGACAGCACCTACATCACGGCGGGCGTGCGCCGCCAGTACGCGTCCGATGATCTGGAAGTGATTTCGGGCTCGGGCACGCCGTCCGACCGCAGCCACCACCTGACCGCGTGGCAGTTGGGCGTGCGCCAGGACCTGTCCGGCGGCTTCGGCCTGTACGGCAAGGTCGGCCGCAGCTTCCGCCTGCCCAACGCCGACGAACTGCTGTCGGTTCAGTCGCCGCTGGCCCCGCAGACGTCCACCGACAAGGAAATCGGCGTCACCTGGCAGTCGGCCAGCAGCAGCGCGCGCCTGTCGTACTTCCACTACGACCTGACCAACGAGATCCAGTACAACCCGCTGGCCGACGGCCTGTGGGGCCCGGGCACGGGCGCCAACACCAACCTGGATCCGACCCGCCGCCAGGGCATCGAGCTTGAAGGCCACACCGCGCTGTCCAGCAGCGTCACCGTGGACGCCAACCTGACCTGGATGGAAGCGCAGTTCCGCTCCGGCACCTACGCCGGCGTCGACCTGGCCGGCAAGACCGTGCCGCTGGCGCCCAAGTGGCTGGCCAACGCCGGCGTGACGTGGCGCCCGACCGATGCGTTCCTGTGGAACGTGTCGGCGCAATACGTGGGCAAGTCGCGCATGGACAACGACCAGGCCAACCAGTTCGACAAGGAACTGGACGCCTACGTGCTGTTCAACACCAAGGTCGCGTACAAGTTCACTCGCAACATCGAAGGCGCGGTGGGCGTGAACAACATCTTCGACCGCCAGTACGCCACATACGGCATCCGCGGCGGCAACGCCTCGTTCGAGATGCTGGGTCCCGTCGCCAACTACAGCCTGTACCCCGCCCCCGGCCGCAACTTCTACGCGTCGCTCACGCTACGCTACTGATTGCCGCCTTGCGCACTGGGCCTGCCGGTCTGAGCCTTTGTTGAGGCTCAGGGTCCGCGCAGGCCCTNNGGGCCCGCGCAGGCCCTTTTCTACATTTGTGCCCACCCGACGGAGCCGCTGCATGACCTTTCGACGCGTCCTGACGACTGCCGGCGTTGCGCTGAAGCTGACGCTGACGTTGACGCCGACCTCGGCGCCGAAGTTGATGTCGACGTCGATGCCGAAGTTGACGCCTAAGTTAACGCCGATCCTGGCATTGACCCTGGCGCTGTCTCCGCTGCTGGCCCACGGTGCGCCCGTCATCCAGGTCCAGGACGACCGCGGCCGCACCGTCGCGCTGGACGCCCCCGCCCGGCGCGCCGTGACGCTGGCGCCCCATGCCACCGAACTCATCTACGCCGCCGGCGCGGGCGGATATATCGTCGGCACCGTCCTCGGCAGCGACTATCCAGCCGCGGCGCGCGCGCTGCCCGTCATCGGCGACGGCACGCAGCCGGACGCC
>NZ_DIEJ01000060.1:0-9601 GCF_002418565.1 Achromobacter sp. UBA5777
ACTGGACGCCCTGCTCGCCGGCACCGGCATCCGCGTGCTGCCGCAGTCGAACGGCAGCTACGTGCTGGACCGCCCCGCCAACGCGGGCATCGCCACCACGAACCTGCCCGCCGTGACGGTCACCGCTTCCGCCGCCGACCCCAACCTGCCCGCGCCCTTCGCGGGCGGTCAGGTGGCGCGCGGCGGCGGCCTGGGCGTACTGGGCACCGGCGACGTCATGGACGTGCCGTTCAGCACCACCAACTACACCGCGCAGATGATCGAAAACCAGCAGGCGCGCACGCTGGCCGACATCGTCATCAGCGAATCCTCGGTGCGCACCACCACGTCCAGCGGCGGCTTTTCCGACGAGTTCCAGATCCGCGGCTACTCCGTGGCCGCAGGCGACGTCGGCCTGAACGGCCTGTACGGCCTGGCATCGGCCAGCCGCATGCCCGCCGCCATGATGGAGCGCGTCGAAGTCCTGAAAGGCCCCGGCACGCTGATGAACGGCATCGGCCCCAACGGCAGCATCGGCGGCGGCATCAACATCGTCACCAAGCGCGCGGGTGACGAGCCCCTGACGCGCCTGACCACCACCTACCAAAGCAAGTCGCAACTGGGCGGCCAGCTCGACATGGGCCGGCGCTTTGGCGACAACAACGAATGGGGCATCCGCGTCAACGGCGTCTACAGCAACGGCGACACCAACATCGACGACGGCAGGCAGGAACAAGGCGTGGGCGCGCTGGCGCTGGACTACCGCGGCACCAAGCTGCGCTGGTCGCTGGACGCCTACACCCAGCACGAGAACATCGACAACTTTCGTCCGCAGATCGGCTTTCAGTCGAATGTGACGTCGCTGCCCTCGCCGCCCTCGGGCCACCGCAATTTCTACCCCGGCACCGAGCTCACGCTAAACGATTCGACCGTAGCCACCCGCCTCGAGTACGACATCAATGACCACCTGATGGTCTACGGCGCTACCGGCTACCGCTACGGCACCGCCGAGCAGACCTTCCCGTCGGGGCCCGCAGACGCGCAGGGCAATTTCACGGTGTCCAACGCCTATTACGATTCGTACTCGCGCACGTGGACGGGCGACATCGGCCTGCGCGCCCGCTTTGACACCTGGGGCATCGGCCACACCGTGAACCTGTCGGCCACGCGCCTGGACCAGGAGTCCGGCAACGCCTACGTCACGTCCTCCGGTCCTGGCGTGCCGTCCAGCATCTTCCGGCCCGCCCCGCTACCGCCTGTCACCGCCGACCGCGGCGCGCCGCAAAAGGCATCCAAGACCGAGCTGACCAGCTACACGCTGACCGACACCTTGTCCTTCGCCGGCGACACCCTGCTGATCACCGGCGGCATGCGCAACCAGCGCGTCGTGCTCGACAACTACTCGACCGCCACCGGCGCGCGCACCGGGTCGTACGACGAAAGCGCGATCTCGCCGGTCGCAGGCATCGTGTTCAAGCCGATCTCCAACGTCTCGCTGTACGGCAACTTCACGTCCGGCCTGACGCGCGGCGGCATCGCGCCCGCTACCGCGGCCAACGCCGGCCAGGTCTTCGCGCCGTACAAGTCCAAGCAATATGAAGCGGGCGTCAAGGTCGACTGGGGCAAGATCATCACCAGCGCCTCGGTGTTCCAGATCACGCGCCCGAACTCGATGACCGATCCCGACACGCGCATCTACAGCTTCGACGGCGAACAGCGCAACCGCGGCCTGGAACTGGCCGCCTTCGGCGAAGCGATGCCGGGCCTTCGCATGATGGCCAGCGCCACGTTCTACGACGCCACGCTCAAGCAAACCGCAGGCGGCGTGAACGACGGCAACGACGCCAACGGCGTGCCGAAGAACACCTTCAACCTGGGGGTGGATTGGGACACGCCGTGGGTCCGCGGCCTGAGCCTGAACGCCCGCGTGATCCACACGTCGTCGATGTACTTCAACGCGGCCAACACGCTGACCCTGCCCTCGTGGACGCGCTACGACATCGGCGCGCGTTACAACACCGAGATCCTGGGCCGCTCCGTGGTGTTACGCGCAAACATCGAGAACCTGTTCAACAAGGACTTCTGGCTGGCCAGCGGCTCGTACGCGACGGTCGCGGCGCCGCGCACGTTCTTGTTGTCGGCGCAGATCGACTTCTGATCCAACCGGCCTGCAGCGGTTCACGGCCGACGCCGCGAATCGCGCTCATGCGGCAGGGCCGGCCTCAGCCATGAGGCCGGCTTTTTTATTGCCGCGCCTGCGCCGCCACGTATTCCCTCAACGTCTGCACCAGCGCCACCGCAGCCGGCGACAAACTCCGGTTGCGCGCCGTCACCAGCCCAATGGAGCGCTCGGCCACCGGCGCCGTCAGCCGCCGCTGCACGATGCCGGTCTGCGCCACCGCGCCAGCGGCGATCTCCGGCAACGCTGCGACGCCGAAGCCGCATTCGACCATCGCCACGATGGTGGTCAGGTGCTCGGCTTCGAATGCGGGTGCGAAGCGGATGCGGTTCTGCAGAAAGGCCCATTCCGTGTACTGACGCACGCTGCTCGGATGCACCATGGACACGTGTTCCGCGTCGGCGGTATCGGCCCAGCGCAGCGGGCCTTTCGCCCGCGCCAGCGGATGGGCCACCGGGATCAGCAGGATGAAGCTGTCGGACATCAGCGGCACGTAGTGCAGATCGGCATGCTGCGGGTCGGCGGCGGTCAGCGCAAAGTCCACCTCTCCCGCGCGCACCAGGTCGAAGGCCGGACCGGAGAGCGTGTCGCGGACCTTTAGTGCGACGTGCGGGTGCGCCTGGCGGTACGTCATCAGCACGCGCGGCAGCAGCCGCGCTGCGAGCGATGGCAGCGCCGCCACCGACACCTGTCCCTGTTCCGCGCTGGAGATGCTGCCGACTGCGGCGATGGCGTCGCGGAATGCCGCCTGCAGGGTCGCGGCCTGTTGCAGGAAAACCTCGCCCGCCGCCGTCAGGCGTACCGTGCGCGTGGTGCGGTCAAACAGGCGCACGCCGAGCGCGTCCTCGATGCGCTGGATCTGCGTGGACAGCGCGGATTGCGACAGATGCAACTGTCCCGCGGCCTGGCGGAAGTTGAGCGTGCGGCCCAGCACCAGCGTGGTGTCGATGTCCCGCATCGACAGGTTGATCTGCATGATTTGTCCCCGCCCTATTGATCTGATTGACCGATCATTCTATTCAAAAATTCTGATTCATCAATCAACCGCCCTTCTCTACACTCGCGCCAAAGCGTGATTTCAGAATCAGGAGAACAGCATGCAGAAAGACACGAAAGCGCTGCCCAATCCGGGCGCGGCGCATGCGGTGGTGGTGGGCGGCGGCACGATGGGTGCGGATGTCGCCGTCGTGTTGACGCGCGCGGCGTGCCGCACGACGGTGATCGAATCGAATGCCGAGCGCGCGGCCGGTCTGCCGGCGCGCGTGGCGGAAAACCTGAAGACCATCGGGCGCGAGGCAAACGCAGCCCTTCTGGCCACCGCGCCGTCGCTGGACGAGGTGGACTGGTCCACGGTGGATCTGGTGATCGAGTGCATTCCCGAGCGCCTCGACATCAAGCAGGCGCTCTTTGCGGACCTGGCGCGGCGCACGCGGCCCGATGCCATCCTGGCCAGCAACAGTTCCAGTTTCCCGATCAGCGCGATCAGCCAGGGGCTGGACACCCGCGGCCGCATGCTGGGCCTGCACTTCTTCATGCCGGCGCATCTGGTGCCGCTCGTGGAAGTGGTGCTGGGCGAGGCCAGCGACGAGGCCTGCGCGGATTCGCTGATCGACTTCATGCGGCGCTGCGGCAGCGTGCCGGTGAAGGTGAAGCAGGATCTGCCGGGCTTTCTGGCGAACCGCCTGCAGCACGCGCTCTCGCGCGAAGCCTTCGACCTCATCGACCGCGGTATCGCGTCGCCCGAGGACGTGGACGCCGCTGTGCGGTTCGGATTTGGATTCCGGTTCCTGGCGGCGGGTCCCGTGATGCAGCGCGATCACGCGGGCATCGACGTGCACGCGGCAGCCGGCGCGACGATGTACCCGACGTTCTGCAACGCCGACCACCCGGCGCGCTGTCTGACTGAACGCGCCGCCGACGGCCGGCATGGCATGAAGGCAGGTGAAGGTTTTTATGCCTGGACGCCCGAGACCATTGCCGCGGAGCGCGCCCGCTACGACCGGCTGCTGCGCGCCGGCCTGGACTTGATCGCTCCCGAACTGCCGGAGATCAAGCCTTGAACTCGCCTGCCTCAACCCCCGTGTCCACATCCATGTCCGCCTCCATCTCCGGCGCCACGCCGGCCGCCTTCGTGCCGCCCGCTCTCCCCCGCGCCGCGCTGGCCGACTCGCCCGTCATCATCACCGTCGCGCCCAACGGCGCCTACAAGAAAGCCGCCGACCACCCCGCTGTGCCGCTGACCGCAGACGCGCTGGCCGCCGAGGCCCGGGCATGCCTGGACGCCGGCGCCGCGATGATGCACATGCATGTGCGCAAGCCCGACGGCAGTCATCTGCTGGATGCGCAGGCCTATCGCGACGCGATCGCGGCGGTGCAGCGCGCCGTCGGCGACGAGCTGCTCGTACAGGTGACCAGCGAGGCGGCGGGTGTCTATCAGGCAGCCGAACAGATCGCGATGGTGCGCGAATTGCAGCCCGAAGCCGTCTCCATCGGTCTGCGCGAAATCGCCGTGCCCGGCATTCCGGAAGCGGAGCTGGCCGCCTTCCTGACGTGGCTCGCCGACCGACGCGTCATGACGCAGATCATCCTGTACGACGAGGCGGACGTGCGCCGCTGGCTGTCGCTGCGCGCGCGCGGCCTGGTGCCGCCGGGCGCGTGGTCGGTGCTGTTCGTGCTGGGCCGCTACAGCGCGGGACAGACGTCGTCGGCCTACGACCTGCTGCCGTTCCTGGCGGCTTACGACCATTCGTTGCCCTGGGCGATCTGCGCCTTCGGTCCCGAGGAGAACGCCTGCGTCACGACTGCAGCGGCCTTTGGCGGTCATATGCGAGTCGGGTTTGAAAACAATCTGAAGCTGCGCGACGGATCGTTGGCGCCGGACAACGCGGCGCTGGTCGCACAAGCCGCCCAAGGCGCGCGGGCGCTGGGCCGGCCACTGGCGACGGCGGCGGACGCGCGGCGCATCTACGGCGCGATCGGTTGATGCGGATGCGGGCCCTGCTGCGGGGCCCGTACCCACAACGAATCCGCGTTGCCTGGTCACTTCCGCCCCCTTCCGTAATACTCCCCCTCGATTATTTCGCTGTGTTGCAACATTGACGCCGCGCAAGCTCATCTGCTACAAACTTTCGCATCTGTACGTTTAACGCAATACCCCCACAAGTTTCTGCTGCGAGGTGGTGTGTGCAAGACGAATCCGATGGCTACACAAAAGCCCAGGAACTGCGAAGTTTCCTATTCCTGACGGCAGTCATGGCCCCGGTGTTGGCAGTGATCATCGTGGCCGGGTACGGTTTTGCGGTCTGGATCTACCAGATGTTCGCAGGCCCCCCGGGAAGCTGATGCAAAGCCTCCGCCCCCCTTTTCCCCCCAGTCAGCCCGCGCCCGCGCCCTGTAGCGCGGCGCCCGAGCTGCACATCGCCAGCATGGTGGTGCATGCCGCCCCACGCCGGCTGGCGGACGTGCGCGGCGCGATCCTCGCGATCGGCGGCGCGGAAATCCACGGCGCTTCCGAGACCGGCAAGCTGGTCGTCACCCTGGAAGCCCCCTCTACCGAAGACATGCTTGCGCAGATCGCGCAGATCCAGCGGCTGGACGGCGTGCTGGCGTCGGCGCTGGTCTATCAGCATTCCGACACGCTTGCCGCGATGAATGAGGAGATTGACGATGTCCATGGCTCGTAGAGAGTTCATCAAGCAATCTGCCGCCGCCGCTGCCGCCACGGTAGCCGGCATCCCCATCGTGGGCTACACGCAGAACATCGTGACAGAGTCGGAAGCCGCCAAGCTGAAGTGGTCCAAGGCGCCCTGTAGGTTCTGCGGAACCGGCTGCGGCGTGAACGTCGCGGTGAAGGACAACCAGGTCGTGGCGACGCACGGCGATTTCAACGCCGAGGTCAACCGCGGGCTGAACTGCGTCAAGGGCTATTTCCTGTCCAAGATCATGTACGGCAACGACCGGCTCACGACGCCGCTGCTGCGCATGAAGGACGGCAAGTACGCCAAGGATGGCGAGCTGGCGCCGGTGTCCTGGGACCAGGCGTTCGACGTCATGGCCGAACAGTTCAAGCGCGTGCTCAAAGACAAGGGCCCGGAAGCCGTCGGCATGTTCGGCTCGGGCCAGTGGACCATCTGGGAAGGCTACGCGGCGCTCAAGCTGATGAAGGCGGGGTTTCGGACCAACAACCTCGATCCGAACGCGCGCCACTGCATGGCGTCGGCGGCGGTGGGCTTCATCCGCACCTTTGGCGCCGACGAGCCCATGGGCTGCTACGACGACATCGAAAACGCCGACGCCTTCGTGCTGTGGGGCGCGAACATGGCGGAAATGCACCCCATCCTGTGGACGCGGGTGACCGACAGGCGGCTGAGCAAGCCCAATACCAAGGTGGTGGTGTTGTCCACATTCGAGAACCGGTCGTATGAACTGGCCGACATCTCGTTGACCTTCACGCCGCAAACCGACCTGGCGATCCTGAACTACATCGCCAACCACATCATCAAGACCAAGCGCGTCAACCGGGAATTCATCGACGAACACACCCGGTTCCTGGAAGGCAATACCGACATCGGCTACGGCCTGCGTCCCGAACACCCGCTGCAGAAGGCCGCCAAGAACGCCAACAACGCCGGCGGCTCGCGCCCGATCACTTACGACGAATACGCGAAGTTCGTCTCCAAGTACGACCTGGACTACACCGCCAAGCTGACGGGCGTGCCAAAGCGGAATCTGGAAGCGCTGGCCGAGCTGTACGCCGATCCGAAGATCCGCGTCATGTCGTTCTGGACCATGGGTTTCAACCAGCACACGCGCGGCGTGTGGGCGAACAATCTGGTCTACAACATCCATCTGCTGACCGGCAAGATTTCCACGCCGGGCAACAGCCCGTTCTCTTTGACGGGCCAGCCGTCCGCCTGCGGCACCGCGCGGGAAGTGGGCACGTTCTCGCATCGCCTGCCCGCGGACCTGGTCGTGACCAACCCGAAGCACCGGGCGCGCGCCGAAGAGGTCTGGGGGCTGCCGGACGGCACCATCCCCGAAAAGGTGGGCGCGCACGCGGTCTTGCAGAACCGCATGCTGAAAGACGGCACCATCAACGCTTACTGGGTGATGGTCAACAACAACATGCAGGCCGCAGCCAACATGTTGAACGAGGGCTATCCCGGCTACCGCAATCCGGCCAATTTCATCGTGGTGTCCGACGCGTACCCGACGGTGACCACGATCTCGGCCGACCTGGTGCTGCCCACCGCAATGTGGGTGGAAAAGGAAGGCGCCTACGGCAACGCCGAGCGCCGCACGCAGTTCTGGCACCAGTTGGTCAACGCGCCCAGCGGCGCGCGGTCGGACCTGTGGCAGTTGATGGAATTCTCCAAGCGCTTCACCACGGACGAAGTCTGGCCGGCGGACCTGCTGGCCAAGAAGCCCGAGCTGCGGGGCAAGACGCTCTTTCAGGTGCTGTACGAAAACGGCAAGGTCAACAAGTTTCCGAACACGGAACTGGATCCGGAATACGCGAACGACGAGGCCAAGGCGTTCGGCTTCTACGTGCAGAAGGGGCTGTTCGAGGAATATGCGGAATTCGGCCGCGGCCATGGCCATGATCTTGCGCCCTTTGACACCTATCACCAGGTGCGCGGCCTGCGCTGGCCCGTGGTCGACGGGGTCGAGACGCGCTGGCGCTATCGCGAGAAGGCGGATCCGTACGTGAAGGTGGGCTCCGGCTTCAACTTCTATGGCAACCCCGACGGCAAGGCCAATATCTATGCCCTGCCCTATGAGCCGCCTCCCGAGGTGCCGGACGAGGAATACCCCTTCTGGCTGTCGACCGGCCGCGTGCTGGAGCATTGGCATTCGGGGTCGATGACGCGGCGCGTGCCCGAGCTGTACCGCGCCTTTCCCGATGCGGTCTGCTTCATGCACCCGGACGACGCGCAGGCCATGGGCCTGCGGCGCGGCGTACTGGTCGAGATTGCGTCGCGCCGCGGCAAGATGCAGACCCGGCTGGAAACGCGCGGACGCAACAAGCCGCCGCGCGGGCTGGTGTTCGTGCCCTGGTTCGATGCCGGCCAACTGATCAACAAGGTCACGCTCGACGCCACCGATCCGATCTCGTTCCAGACCGACTTCAAGAAGTGCGCGGTCAAGATCACCAAGGCTTGACGGCCCGACGGAGACGCTCATGAACATTCGCGCCACTTCGATCGCCCTGGTCTTTCTGATCGGCGCCAACGCCTGGGCCGCGCCGACCGATCCGATGATCGATCCCATGCGAGGCCCGACGCCCCTGACCGAGTCGGCAACGCCGCCGCTGATGCCCCCGGTCGAGAACCGCGACGTGCGGCGCATGCGCACGTACTCGATGCAGCCGCCCACCATTCCGCACAAGATTGACGGCTACCAGATCGACAAGAACTTCAACCGCTGCCTGGCCTGTCACGCGCGGGTCAACACCGAGCAAACGCAGGCGGTGCCGCTGAGCGTGACGCACTACATGGACCGCGACAGCAACGTGCTGGCCGAAGTGTCCCCGCGCCGGTACTTCTGTCTGCAATGCCACGTGCCGCAAACGGAGGCCAAGCCGCTGGTCCCGAACAATTTCCAGGACATCGACGTGATCCTCAAGCGCCTGTCTGCTCCGGCGCCCGAAAAGAAGTAAGGGACAGGAGCCCGTCATGGTCAAGCTCATCAAGCGTTACTGGAACATCATCCGCCGGCCCAGCGTGCACTTCAGCCTGGGCTTTCTGACGGTGGGCGGGTTCGTCGGCGGCATCCTGTTCTGGGGCGCGTTCAACACCGCCATGGAGCTGACGAACACCGAGAAGTTCTGCACCGGCTGCCATGAAATGCGCGACAACGTGTACTCGGAGCTGAAGGGCACGATCCACTTCACCAATCGTTCCGGCGTGCGGGCGCTGTGCTCGGACTGCCACGTTCCGCACAACTGGACCGACAAGATCGCCCGCAAGATGCAGGCGTCCAAGGAGGTCTGGGGCAAGATCTTCGGCACCATCGACACGCGCGAGAAGTTCGTCGACAAGCGGCTGGAACTGGCGCAGCACGAGTGGGCGCGCTTCAAGGCGAACGACTCGCTGGAATGCCGCAACTGCCACAACTACGAATACATGGACTTCACCCGCCAAAGCGTGCGGGCGCAGAACATGCACTCGACCTATCTCGCGGACCGGTCCAAGACCTGCATCGACTGCCACAAGGGCATCGCCCACACGCTGCCGCACATTCCGCCTGGCCAGACCTCCGAAGCGACGCCGCCGGCCAGGGCGTCCAACGAGGTGGCCAATGCGGCCCGCTGACGCGCCGCTGCCGGTGCTGAGCGCGCGTGGGCTGGTCAGCCGGCGCGGCGGCCCCGGTGCGCTGGATTTTGACCTGCACGCCGGACAACTGTTGAACGTGCAGGGAACCAACGGCAGCGGCAAGACCAGC
>NZ_DIEJ01000048.1:0-6752 GCF_002418565.1 Achromobacter sp. UBA5777
CCCGTTGCCGCGCCCGCCCCCGCCGCCGTGCAGGCCGAGATGCACGCCAAGCGCGCGCCGCGCGCCAGTGCGATGGAAGACAGCGCCGTGCTGCCCGAGCCTGAGGCCGAAGCCATCGAAGTCTCGACGGCCCAGATCCAGAACGCCGCGACCAGCGCGTCGTTCCAGATCAAGAATCCGGCCACGCTGCTGTCGGACAACACCACGCAACGCGTCGCCATCGCAGCGGCCAAGCTGCCTGCAACCTTGCAATACCAATCCACGCCGGGGCTGCGCGAGACCGTCTACCTGACCGCGCAGGCCAGCAACAACACCGACTTTCCTTTCCTGGCGGGACCCCTGAATACCTTCCTGGACGACGCCTTTGTGGCATCGGGCGCCATGAAGGCCGTGATGCCCGGCGAAAAGCTGGAGCTGGCTCTTGGCGCCGACGATGGCATTTCCATCAAGCGCCAACTGGTGAACCGCTACACCGAGAGCACCGGCTTCTCGGGCAGCGGCAAGCGCGTCACTTACGAGTACAAGATCACCGTCAAGAACAACAAGGCGACCGCGGAAAAGGTGTCGTTCGCGGACCGCCTGCCCATCTCGCGCAACGAGAAGATCGTGGTCAAGCTGCTGTCGCCGTCCGAGCGCGACATCAAGCGAGAAGAAGACGGCAAGCTGGTATGGGACTGGGAACTGGAGCCGGGCAAGTCGCGCGAGACCGTGCTGAAGTTTTCGGTGGACTACCCGGGCGATATCGACGTGCACGGCCTCTGATACGCTAGCGCATCTGGAAGGCCTCCTGGTGAAACAGCTGCCGAACCGGCATGCCCCGCCGGTAAAGGCCGTCCTTCAACGAGTCGGCAAAGCCCGTCGGACCGCAGAACCAGATACTTGGCCAGGGCGCGCCATCCGGGCGCGCCATGGCCAGGACGGCGGCAGTCAAGGGCGGATGCTGGTCGCTGTAACGCACGTCCAATTTGACGCTTGGAACGCGCGCGCACAACTCGCGCAGCCTGTCGGCGAAGGGCGCATCGGCCGCATTGCGGGCGCAGTAATACAGGGTGGCGACGGGCGCGTCTTCGGGATGCGTCTGCAAGGCCTCAAGCCATGAAATGAAGGGCGTCACGCCGATGCCCGCGCCCACCCAGATCTGCGGGCGGCCCTCGTCGCGGCGATAGTCGAAACACCCATAGGGCCCTTCAACGGTCACCACCTGCCCGACCGCCAGCGTCTTCTGAAGGCGCCGCGTGTAATCGCCCAGCGCCTTGATCGAAAACTGCACCCGGCCCGAGCCATCGTCAGCGCCCGACACCGTGAACGGATGC
The DNA here is from genome assembly GCF_002418565.1 of Achromobacter sp. UBA5777. Lineage (NCBI taxonomy): Bacteria > Pseudomonadati > Pseudomonadota > Betaproteobacteria > Burkholderiales > Alcaligenaceae > Achromobacter > Achromobacter sp. UBA5777. The sequence goes on from NZ_DIEJ01000048.1 coordinate 1,314, forward strand.
GCGCCTTCGCTGCGGTCGGCCGTCAGAAAGGCAAACTGGCCGGCGCGGTGATGCCAATCGCCCTCTACACGACAGGTCACACGCAGGATGTCGTCTGAAAGGTGATCGACGTCCAGCACGACGCCCTTATAGCGGCGCGCCCGCCCGATGCGGCCCGTCAGCGCCATGACCGCACAGACCGACCCCACCGCGGTCGCAACGCCAACCAGCCACCCCACCGGTTGCGACCACCACGCGGCGGGCGTCAGCACGACGCCATGGAATGCCGCCACCAGAAAGATCACTGCGGCGATGCGATGGACCTGACGCCACACGTGGTACGGAAACCGGCGCCACAGGGTCAGCAGCACCATCGCCACCAGAATCCAGACGGCGTACTCGCCCAAGTCCTTGGCTGACCCCCGGAACACATCCAGCATGGCTGCCGCGCGCGGCGTTTTGGGAACCGGATCGAAAATAGCGAGCAGCAGCGGCTTGACGAGCTTGATGAGGTAATGCGCCGTTGCGAGTGCGGTGGCCAGGATCCCGCACCACTTGTGCAGCCGGTACATCTTGTCCAGACCATCCAGCCGCTTTTCCAACCAGACCGGCCTGACCGACAGCAGCATGATGACTGCCATCAGCACATAAGCCGCCAAACCAGTCAGCAAAATCAGTTGATCGCGCCACGTCCAGACGTTAAAGGCGGCTGGCGGCTGCAGCCACAGGGCGGCCGACCAAGCCAGGACGCTGACGGCGAGGATCGAGAAAAGCATTCGTCGCATCGGCATCGCTCCCATCAAATCAGCGGCCGTGCCAATCCCGGGCAGGCCGCAGACAGAATGGTAGTTTCGCCCAAGACCGATATTTCGGGCATCCCGGACAATGTTTGACGCAAATCAAATCGAATCCGGCAAAAATGGCTGGCCGATCGCGCTCAGTGGGTGCGGCAATATGCGATGAAGTCGTCCGGGGCCAAGGGCATCGAAATGCCGTAGCCCTGCGCCACATCGCATCCGAGTTCGCGCAGGAGCTGCACGTCGCGCTCCTGCTCGACGCCTTCAGCGACCACGCGCCGGCCCAGCACCCGCCCCATTTCGATCGCGGCCGCCACGACGGCGCGTGAGGCGGGTTCGCGGTGCATATGCACGATGAAGTCGCGGTCGATCTTCAATTCATTGAACGGCATGGCGGAAAAGAGGCGCATGGATGCGATGCCCGCGCCGAAATCGTCCATCGCCAGCTCAAAGCCGCGCACGCGTAGAAGGTTCAACGTCGACGACAGCGCCAGCCAGTCGTTGACCGGCTCATCCTCGGTAAGCTCCACCTTGATCAGCCGTGCAGGCAGTCCCGCCTGCCCCACCTTCTGCTCCAACAGGCCGGGCAAGTCGCGCGAGCACAGCGTGGATGCCGAGGCGTTGATCGCAATCGGCACGGCAATGTCCTCGTCCTGCATCTGGCGCAACACGCTCAGCACGCGGTCGGTGACGCGGCTGAACAGCATGCGGTCCATGCCAAGCCGATGCGCCGCCGGCACGAAGTCGGCGGCGGAAATAGCGCCCAGCTTCGGATCGATCCAGCGCGACAGCGCCTCGGCCGCGACCACGCGCCCCGTCGACAGGCTGATCTGGGGTTGCAGCACCACGCTCATGCCGGTGCCGGAAAGCAGCGCCTGGCTCAGCGCGGCTTCCATGACTTCGCGCCGCACCGACTTGGGTTTGTCTGGCGACGCCGATTCGTCGTCGATGCTGTGCAGCGCATTCTTGATGGCCTGTTGCATCGCCACGCGCGACACGGGCTTGGACAGCGCCTGCGCCGACGGGCAACCGGCCTGCAGGGCCAGGCGGACATGCGACTGCAGCAGTTCGTCGCTCAGGCTGCTGATCCAGATGATCGGCGGCATGCTTTTCAGGCGCCCCGCATCCACCAGCCTGCGCAGGTCGTTGGGCAGCCGCGTACCATCGCCTTCGCCCATCACGATATCGCTGATCAGCACGTCATGATATTGACGCGTGATCGCGCCAACCGCCTCGATGCTGCTTGCCAAGCCCGCCACACGACGATAGCCCAATGCCAGCAGCATGTTCTGCAGGTAGGCGCGTTCGACTGGGTGATCTTCCACAAGAAGAATCCGTCTGGACGCTCCGGCATCGGGTTTTGGCATTGCTGACCGTCCTGGACCTGTATACACGGTAAGAAGCCGCACACGGCCCCCGCCTGCGCCTGCCGCAAGCCGGTTGCACCGGCCAACTGAGAGCGTGAATCAATGCTAAGGCATCCACGCGAAACCTGTCTTTATCGATAACGGGTTAATTCAGTTGCCGCAGCCACCCATCCGCCTCCACCGTCCGCGGGTGCGATAATGGCGGACTTTCCCGCATTTACCGGCACGGAGCTTCTCTTGACCCGCATTGACGACCCCCTGCACGACCGCGAGGTCGGCGCCGCCGACGCCACCCAGGACAACACGCGCACCGACGACACCCGCATCAGCGCCGTGCGCCCGCTGATTTCACCCGCGCTGCTGCAGGATGAACTGCCGGTGTCAGCCGACATCCAGAATCTCGTCGAGCAAAGCCGCGCGCAGATCGCCGACGTGCTGCATGGCCGCGACGACCGGCTGGTCCTGGTGGTGGGCCCCTGCTCCATCCACGACCACGCGCAAGCCATGGAATACGCGCGCAAGCTGCGCGCCGCAGCCGACGAGCACAAGAAAGACCTGCTGATCGTCATGCGCGTGTACTTCGAGAAGCCCCGCACCACCGTCGGCTGGAAGGGCTACATCAACGACCCGCGCCTGGACGGCAGCTTCCGCATCAACGAAGGACTGCGCCGCGCCCGCGAACTGCTGCTGGACATCGGCGGCCTGGGTCTGCCCATCGCCACGGAATTCCTGGACCTGCTCAGCCCGCAGTACATCGCCGACCTGATCGCGTGGGGCGCCATCGGCGCTCGCACCACGGAAAGCCCCAGCCACCGTCAGCTCAGCTCCGGCCTGAGCTGCCCGCTGGGCTTCAAGAACGGCACCGACGGCGGCGTGCAGATCGCCGCCGACGCGATGGTCGCCGCGAGCGCCAAGCACGCGTTCATGGGCATGACCAAGATGGGCATGGCCGCCATCTTCGAAACCCGCGGCAACCAGGACACCCACGTGATCCTGCGCGGCGGCAAGCAAGGCCCGAACTACGACGCCGCCAGCGTGCAAGCCTGTTGCGACGCCCTGCGCAAGGCCGGCCAGCGCGAACAGGTCATGATCGACTGCTCGCACGCCAACTCCAACAAATCGCACGTGCGCCAGATCGACGTGGCCAACGACATCGCCGCCCAACTTGCCGAAGGCGACAGCCGCATCACGGGCGTCATGATCGAAAGCCACCTTGAGGAAGGCCGCCAGGACCTCAAGCCCGGCGAGCCGCTGCGTCATGGCGTCTCCATCACCGACGCCTGCCTGGGCTGGACACAGACCGAGCCCGTGCTGGCCGCACTGGCCCTGGCCGTGCGCCAGCGCCGCGAAAAGCTCGCCGCGCGCGCTTGATCGCTCGCGTTGCCCGGCGCGGGGCCGCCCCCGCGCCAGCTGTTACAGCACGCACCTGAAACAATTGGTATCATGCGCGTCTTCGGGGGCCTTGCGTCCCCTCCCGCTTCTTTTCGTTCAGGTATGGATCGTTCTCGCCTTGTAGGGGCCGCACCGGCCCAGTCCGCCCCCATGCGGCACAGCATTTTCATTTACACCGAAGAACAACGCGGCAACCAGATGGTCGAGTCCCGCGTGATCGGCATGATGTCCGACGTATCCGGGTCGGAAAAACTCATCGTCGTGGAAGACCCGTTTCACGGGCTCAAGTACGTCTACCGCATCGACCACGAGAGCAACAATCTGGACGCGGCCGCCATCACCGAGATCGACGAGTCGCGGTTCAACGGCAAGTCCTCGATCGAGATCAATGCCATGTCGTACCGGCTGGGCACGGCGGACAACGCCGCCAAGCTCTTGCGCGGCAAGACGCATTGGATCCAGGACAAGGGCTCGGTGCTGTCGGTGCTGCTGCAAAATGCTGCTGCGCGCAAAACGCGCTTTGCGCCGGCCCGGATTGAACGCGATCGGATGCGCAAAGTGCCCGAGGGTGTGCCGGTCGAATTACTCCCTTCGTAGGCGGGACGGTATCCACCCCGGTTCTTCTTATCCACAGAATTTGTGGATAAGAAAAACCCAAACGCCCGGCTGATGGCCTTTCGGGCGATGCGCACCGGGCTGCGCAATTTTTGACCAACTGATTTTTACCTGCCGCCTGGATCGCATCCTTGATCCATGCCGCGCCGCCGCATCGGCGGGAATGATATTCTGCGCGCACGCAGGCCAAAGACGTATACCGTCGCCCCCTGATTTTTCCGCGCGATCGCGGCCATTCAAGAATTCACAGCATGACCAGAACACACCTGTTCGCCCCCGGAGCGCCCAAGCGCGCCACGCCGTGACGATCATCGTCGTCGACGACCACGGGGATTGGCGCGATTCCATCGCCGAGTACATCCAGGACCTGGGCCTGGACAAGACCATCCTCACCGCAGGCTCGCTGGCCGAGCTTGACGAGCTGTTGCTCACCGTAACGCCCGCGATCCTCGTGCTGGACGCCATGCTGCCGGACGGCGATGGGCTGGCGCGCGTGTCGCATTTGCGCACCACCTATCCGTCGATGGGCATCATCATGCTCACCGGACGGCTCCTGAGCGAAGACAAGGTGTCGGGCCTGAGCCTGGGCGCCGACCACTACCTGACCAAGCCCGTCAACCTGGCCGAACTCGGCGCCACGCTGGTGTCGCTGTCGCGGCGCCTGCGCGTCGTGCCGGCCGCCGACGCAGAGGACGCGCAATCGGACGCCTGGCGCTTCGACCCCGCGCGCCGCACGCTGACCTCGCCCACCCAGATCAGCGTCGACATCACCGATACCGAAAGCCGCCTGATCGGCGCGCTGATCCAGGCGGCGCCACTGCCGCTGACGCGCGCCCGCCTCGTTGAAGCACTGGGCGCAAGCGCCGAGGCCTACGACACGCATCGGCTGGACGCCCACATGCATCGGNNGCTGCGCGAGCTGGCCGGTGGCGACCTGGGCATCCGCACCGTCTATGGCGTGGGCTACGTCTGCACCACGCCCGTCACCATCGTCGGCAGCCTGCCCAAACTCTGAGACCGCCCGCATGAACGCCCCTACCCGCCCCCGCCGCTCCGTTCTCTACATGCCCGGCGCCAACGCGCGCGCCTTGGACAAGGCACGCACGCTCGATGCGGACGCTNNACGCGCTGATCCTCGACCGGGAAGACGCGGTGGCGCCCGACGCCAAGGCGCAAGCCCGTGCCCAGGTCGCCGCGGCGCTGCGCGAAGGCGGCTACGGACGGCGCGAGTGCATCGTGCGCGTCAACGCGCTGGATACGCCGTGGGGGCTGGACGACGTGCGCGCCAT
>NZ_DIEJ01000048.1:6843-17522 GCF_002418565.1 Achromobacter sp. UBA5777
AGGCGCTGGACGCGGCGGGCGCGCCCGTGGATCTGCCGTTGTGGGCTATGGCCGAAACACCGCTGGGCTTTCTACGGCTCGATGCCATCGCCGGCGGCCATGCGCGGCTGGCCGCCATCGTCGTCGGCACGTCTGATCTGGTGAAGGATTTGCATGCGCGCCATACGCCCTCGCGCGACGAGACGCTGCTGGCGCGCTCGCTTGCCGTGATGGCGGCACGGGCGCACGGACTTGCCGTGCTGGATGGCGTCCATCTGGATCTGAACGACGATGCCGGCTTGCAGGTCGCCTGCGCGCAAGGACGCGACCAGGGATTCGATGGCAAGACGCTGATTCATCCGCGCCAGATCGCCGCTGCGAATGCCGCCTTTGCGCCAACGCCTGAAGAACTCGATACGGCGCGCAAACGGCTGGACGCCTGGAGGGCCGCGCAAGCCGAGGGCAAAGGCGTGGCGGTGGTTGACGGGGCCTTGGTCGAGAACCTGCATGCCAGCGAGGCCGAGCGCGTGCTGGCGCTGGCGGCGGCGATTCAGACGCCGTAGGGGGGACGGGGCTGGAGCGCTCCGGCCGGGTACAATCCCCCCCTTCATTCGGATTCGGTTCGCTTTCATCCGATCACCCTTCGCGCCGGCGCGCAGGTTGCGCGCGCCATCCCGCCCCGGTTCCTGCTTTCCTGCAAACCGCCCCCAGAGGGCGTCTTGCCGCGCGCGCATTGCGCCATCCAGCCCTACATCCATGATCCGTTTCCAACAAGTTTCACTCATGCGCGGCGTCAAGCCGTTGCTCGACAAGGTCGACCTGCTTCTGAACCCCGGCGACAAGATCGGCCTCATCGGCGCCAATGGCGCGGGCAAGTCGAGTCTGTTCGGCCTCTTGCGCGGCACGCTGCACGCCGATCAGGGAGACCTGGACTACCCCGCCTCCTGGCGAGTGGCCCACGTCGCGCAGGAAACCCCTGCGCTGGACCGTCCCGCCATCGAGTACGCGATCGACGGCGACACCACGCTGCGCAAGCTGGAAGCAGAACTGGCCGCGCTGGAAGCGGAGCCTGAAAGCGCGGAAAACGGCCTGCGCATGGGCGAGATCTACGCCGCGCTGGCCGACGCCGATGCCTACACCGTTCACTCGCGCGCCGAGCAGTTGCTGACCGGCCTGGGCTTCACGCAAGCCCAGATGCACCTGCCGCTCACCAGCTTTTCAGGCGGCTGGCGCATGCGACTGAACCTGGCGCAGGCGCTAATGTGCCCGTCCGACCTGCTGCTGCTGGACGAGCCTACCAACCACCTGGACCTGGACGCGATCATCTGGCTGGAAGACTGGCTCAAGCGCTATCCGGGCACGCTCATCGTCATCTCGCACGATCGGGACTTCCTGGACGGCGTGGTGAACGTGATCGTCCACATCGACGAACGCAAGCTCAAGCGCTACTCCGGCCACTATTCGTCCTTTGAACGCCAGCGTGCCGCGCAGCTTGAACTGGCGCAGGGCATGATGGAAAAGCAGATGCGCCAGCGCGCGCACCTGCAATCGTTCATCGACCGTTTCAAGGCGCAAGCCAGCAAGGCGCGCCAGGCGCAGAGCCGCATCAAGGCCCTGGCCCGCATGGAAGAGGTGGCGCCCCTGCGCGCCGCCGCCGAGTTCTCGTTCGAGTTCCGCGAGCCGCTGCGCGCGCCCAATCCGCTGCTGACGATGGACAAGGTCAGCGCGGGCTATCGCATCGAGGACGAGGCCACCGAAGCCGTGTCCGACAAGATCATCGTGTCGGGCATCAACTTCTCGCTGCAGGCGGGCCAGCGCATCGGCCTGTTGGGCATCAACGGCGCGGGCAAGTCGACCTTCATCAAAACCATCGCGGGCGAGATCGAATCGCTGGCCGGCGACACGCAGTTCAACAAGGGACTGTCCATCGGCTACTTCGCGCAGCATCAGGTCGAGATGCTGCGGCACGACGAATCTCCGTTGTGGCACATGACCAAGATTGCGCCGACCGTACGCGAACAGGAACTGCGCAACTTCCTGGGCAGCTTCAACTTCAATGGCGCGATGGCCACCAGCTCGATCGCGCCTTTCTCCGGCGGCGAAAAGGCGCGGCTGGCGCTGGCGCTGATCGTGTGGCAACGCCCCAACCTGCTGCTGCTGGACGAACCCACCAACCACCTTGATCTGGAAACGCGCGAGGCGTTGACGGATGCGCTGGCGCAGTTCGAAGGCACGCTGGTGCTGGTGTCGCACGATCGCCATCTGCTGCGCGCCACCACCGACCAGTTCATCATCGTTGCCGACGGCAAGGTCAACCCGTTCGACGGCGACCTGGACGACTACAAGGACTGGCTCTACAAGACCAAGCTGGCGGCCAAGGCGGCCTGAGCGCGTTTTTGCGCGCCGTGCGCGCGCAACCGCGTTACAATCGCGCCGAATTGCCGGACTCCAGCGTCACCCTGGCCCGCACGGCAACCATCAACCACGTCCCGCTGTATGCGGGACGCGTTTTTTTAGCGCCATAGATGCCTATCAAAGACCAACTTTTTCTTGCCAGCCAGTATCTCGCGCCGCACCACCTGGTGTCGCGCTTCTTCGGATACGCATCGGACTGCCGCGAACCCGCGGTGAAGAACTGGATGATCTCGCGTTTCGTCCGCAAGTACGGCGTGAACATGAGCGAGGCGCTGCAAGAAGACCCGTTGGCCTACGACTGCTTCAATGATTTCTTCACGCGTGCGCTGAAAGACGGCGCGCGCCCGCTGGACGAAGAACCTGGCTCGGTGGTGTGTCCAGCCGACGGCGCCATCAGCCAGATGGGCGCGATCGAACAGGGCCGCATCTTTCAGGCCAAGGGCCACAGCTACGGACTCGCGGACCTCCTGGGTGGCGACACCGAGCGCGCCGCGCCGTTCCAGGGCGGCCAGTTCGCCACCATCTACCTGTCGCCCAAGGACTACCATCGCGTCCACATGCCCGTCGCCGGCACGCTGCGCGAAATGATCCACGTGCCCGGGCGCCTCTTCTCCGTCAACCCGCTGACGGCCCGCAACGTGCCGCGCCTGTTCGCGCGCAATGAGCGCGTCGTCTGCATCTTCGACACCGAGCACGGTCCCATGGCCGTGGTGCTGGTGGGCGCGATGATCGTGGCGTCCATTGAAACCGTGTGGGCAGGCCTGGTCACGCCGTTCAAGCGCCGGGTCAAGTCCGTGCGCTACGACGCGGCTGCCCGCGCTCCCATCTTTCTTGAAAAGGGCGCCGAGATGGGCCGCTTCAAGCTGGGTTCGACGGCCATCGTCCTGTTCGGCCCCGACAAGATCCGCTGGGCCGACACGCCCTCGGTGACGGGCCCGGTGCGCATGGGCGAGCTGCTGGCGCTGCCCGCGCAGGCATAAGGCAAAGCGCCTGTTCGCCAGAAGCGAACGGGCCACTCCAGTTTTATTCGCTTTCTCCGTTCGACGGCCGTTGCTAGATTACGGGCTTTTACCGGCCCGCCATGACTACCACCGCCCTGCCCGCCGCGACCCCTGACGCCGCCTCCGGCGCCCTCGCCCGCAAGCTGCCCCGCGCACTCGGGCGCATGCTGTCCCTGGACGATTTCGAAGCCGCGGCTCGCCGCCGGCTGCCGCGCCCGATCTTCGGCTACATCGCCGGCGCAGCCGAAGACAACCAATCGCTCAAAGGCAACCGCGAAGCCTTCGCGCAGTACACGTTCACGCCGCGGGTCCTGGTGGACGTCTCCCGCCGCACGCAACAGACCGATCTGTTTGGCCGCACCTACGCGTCGCCCTTCGGCATCGCGCCCATGGGCATCAGCGCGCTGTCGGCTTACCGCGGCGATATCGTGCTGGCGCGCGCGGCGCGCGAGCAGAACGTGCCCGCGATCCTGAGCGGCACCTCGCTGATTCCGCTTGAAGCCGTCATTGCCGAAGCGCCCGGCACCTGGTTCCAGGCCTACCTGCCCGGCGACCCCGCCAAGATCGACGCGCTGATCGAACGCGCGCGGCGCGCGGGCTTCGAAACCCTGGTGCTGACCGTGGACATTCCCGTGTCCGCGAACCGCGAGAACAACGTGCGCACGGGTTTCTCGACGCCGCTCAAGCCCAGCTTGCGCCTGGCCCTGGACGGGCTGGCGCGCCCGCGCTGGCTGGCCGGCACGTTCGTGCGCACGCTGCTGGCGCATGGCATGCCGCACTTCGAAAATTCCTTCGCCACGCGCGGCGCGCCCATCGTCTCCGCCTCCGTGCTGCGCGACTTCACGGCACGCGACCACCTCAGTTGGGAACACGTGGCGCGCATCCGCCGGCAATGGCCGGGCGCGCTCGTCATCAAGGGGATCCTGCATCCGCGCGACGCGGCGCTGGCGCGGCAACATGGCGCGGACGGCGTCATCGTGTCCAATCACGGAGCGCGGCAGCTTGATGGCGCCATCTCGCCGCTGCGCGCCTTGCCTGGCGTGGTCGCCCAGGCCGGCGCGATGACGGTGATGATGGACAGCGGCGTGCGGCGCGGCGGCGATGTGCTCAAGGCGCTGGCCCTGGGCGCGCGCTGCGTGTTCGTGGGCCGCCCCTTCAACTACGCCGCGGCCGTGGGCGGCCAGCAAGGCGTGGCGCATGCCATCGGACTGCTGCGCGCCGAGGTTGACCGCAACATGGCCATGCTGGGCATCAATCGCCTTGACGAGATGGACGCCAGCCTGATCTGCCGGGAAGGCGAACTGCCGGCCTGAGGCCACCGCGCCAGGCCTCCAGGTGCTGTGCCCGGCGGACGCGCAGCACGTTTATCAATCGCGGCGCCGCCGGAGCATAGAATGGCGGTTCCCTGATTCCCTGCGCGTCCGCTGCGGCGCGCCCGTCCGCCGCCGTGTCCCTGCGCCAATCTTCCTTCTTCCTGCGCTTCCTGACCCTGGGCGCCCTCGCCCATGTGTACGTCGGCGCCCGCCTGATCCCCGACTTGCTGCTTGGCGGTGAAGGCACAGCCGCCGCCATCCTCTTCCTGGTGCTTTCGTGCGTGCTGATCCCGATGGGCATGCTGGCGCGCTCTTCCGTCAATCCGCCCTGGGGCGACCGCATCGCCTGGGTCGGCCTGCTGGCTATGGGACTGTTCTCGTCGCTCTTCGTGCTGATCGTGCTGCGCGACGCGCTGATGCTGCTTCTGTGGCTGGGCAATCTGGCGGCTGGCGCCGATCTGCCGTGGATCGACCTGCGGCGCGCCAGCGCGTGGACGGTCATCGGACTATCGCTGGCCGGCACGCTGGCGGGCTTTCACAACGCCCGGCGCCGCGCCCGCGTGGTCGACGTGGACGTGCCGATCGCCGGCCTGCCGCAAGACCTGGACGGCTTCACCATCGTGCAGATCAGCGACATCCACGTCGGCCCGACCATCAAGCGCCGCTATGTGCAGGCGATTGTCGACGCGGTCAACGAACAGTTGCCCGACATGATCGCCATCACCGGCGACGTGGTGGACGGCAGTGTCGAGCAGCTTGCGGCGCAGGCCCGTCCGCTGGGCGATCTGCGCGCACCGTTCGGCGTGTATCTGGTCACCGGCAACCACGAATACTATTCGGGCGCGGGACCCTGGATTGCGGAGTTCCGCCGTCTTGGACTGCGCGTCCTGTTGAACGAACATGCCGTGATCCATCCGTCGGGCCTGCCTGTGGTCGTGGCGGGCGTCACAGATTTCAGCGCCGGGGCTTTCGATCCGCAGCAGCGCAGTAACCCGCGTGCGGCGCTGGCCAACGCGCCGGCCGACGCCTTTCCGCGCATCCTGCTGGCCCACCAGCCGCGCAGCGCGGCCGCGGCGGAACCGGCGGGCTACACGCTGCAGCTCTCCGGCCATACGCATGGCGGGCAGTTCTTTCCGTGGGGTTTCTTCGTGCGGTTCCAGCAACCGTTTACGGCGGGGCTGCACCGGTTGGGGCAGATGTGGGTCTACACCAGCCGCGGCACCGGCTATTGGGGACCGCCCAAGCGGTTGTGGGCGCCGTCGGAGATCACGCGCCTGCGCCTGCGCGCCGCCCCCGCCCGCTGAACCGGGGTCTGCCGTTCAAGCGGCCTCAGGCAGCGGCCCGCGCTCCAGATAACTGGTCAAGGCGATATCGCTGGTCGTGTTGGAGATGCCCTCAATCTGGTGGATGCGCGCCAGCAGCAGTTCAAGCGCCTGGGTATCGCGCACGCGCACCTTCAGCAGCATGGCGCTTTTGCCGGTGATGGTGTGGATCTCCTCGACCTCATTCAGCTCGGCCAAGCCCAGCACCTGCTGCGTGATAGTCCAGTTGATCGTGTCGACATGCACGAAGGCCAGCAACGGGCGGCCCATCTTTGCGCCGTCGAGCTTGGCGGCGATGCCCTTGATCAGCCCGTCGCGCTTGAGCCGCTTGACCCGCTCATGCACCGCGGGCGCCGACAGGTTGAGCTGTTTGCCCAGCTCCGCATAGCTGGGCGTGGCGTCGTCGGCCAACAGCGTCAAGAGTTTCCGGTCGCGGTCATCGAGGTCAGACATTGGAATCAGGTTCGGCGCGCAGTGCGGCCGGCCTTTGATGAAAAGGGTTTGTCGGGGCAAACCCTGATTTTATTCCGATTGCCGTCCCGATACCGCCTTACCAGGGGAACGAAATCAGGTCGCCGTACAGCCGCTTGAGCGTTGCCTTCACTTCGGGCGAGTTCTGATAAATGGCAATGAACTTCAACAGGCGCGGGTCCTGCGCCTTTTCGGGCTTGGCCACCCAGCGGATGGCGTAGCGCCGGATGCTGTCCGGATCGGTATTGTCGAAGGCGAGCCCATCCTTTTCGTTCAGGCCCGCCTGTTTTGCGAACGTCGTGTAGGTGACCGACGCCGTCACGTCATCGAACGTGCGGGCCGACTGCGATCCTTCGATCTGGACGAACTTGAGCTTCTTGGGATTGGCCACCACGTCCTGCAGGCTGGCCTGGTGTGCGACGCCCGGCTTGAGCGTGATGAGTCCCATCGACTGCAGCAGCAGCAAGGCGCGGCCGGTATTGACCGGGTCGTTCGGCACCGCGATGGTCGCGCCCTCGGGCACCGGATCCCCCTTCTTCAGCTTTTTGGAAAACAGGCCGATGGTGGTCGAATAACCGTACGCGATGGGCTGCAGGTTCGCGCCGCGGCGCTGGTTGAAGAGTTCAAGAAACGGCGCGTGCTGGAAAAAATTGGCGTCCACCGACCCGTCGGCCACCGCAATGTTGGGCAGCACCCAGTCATTGAATTCCACCAGCTTGACGTCCAATCCCTGCTGCTTGGCCTGGGCAATGGCCAGTTCGGTGGCCTCGTTGGCCACGCTGGCGATCACGCCGATGCGCAGGGGCTGTTCCTGCGCCGCCGCCGGGGCAATCACCGCCAAGCCCAGCGCCGCCACCGCGGCGCCGCGCATCAGTTTCTCAAGCAATTGGTGCACAAGCATGTCAGCCATCCACAGAATCGGAACGCCGGACGACGGTCCGGCACAGGCGCTATTGTGCAGCACCCGGCCCTCCGACCTCGGAAAGGCCTTTGTCATGCAATGGCAATGCCAAGCCGTGCCGGCGGCGCTAAGATGGCCCCATTACGCCCTTGGGAGACGCGCATGAGTGCCGTGATGACCCCCCAGCCCGGCGCGCAGTCCGCCGCCAGCCGCCGCGACCACATCGAAGACCAGTTGGGCGCGCACAACTACCATCCGCTGGACGTCGTGCTGGCGCGCGGCAGCGGCGTCTGGGTCTACGACGTCGACGGACGCAAGTACCTGGATTGCCTGGCTGCGTATTCCGCCGTCAACCAGGGCCATTGCCACCCGACCATCCTGGCGGCCATGACCGAGCAGGCGCAAAAGCTCACCCTGACCTCGCGTGCGTTTCGCCATGACCAGATGGCGGGCTTCTATGAAGACCTGGCGCGCCTGACGGGGGCTCACAAGATCCTGCCCATGAACAGCGGCGCTGAAGCCGTGGAGACCGCCATCAAGGCCGTGCGCAAGTGGGGCTATGAGGTGCGCGGCGTGCCCGAGGGCGCCGCCGAGATCATCGTCTGCGCCAACAATTTCCATGGCCGCACGCTGGGCATCGTGGGCTTTTCGACCGACCCCGATGCCTATGGCCATTACGGCCCGTTCGCACCCGGCTTCAAGATCGTGCCTTTTGGCGACTTCGAGGCCTTCGACGCCGCCATCAGCGACCGCACGGTCGCGTTTCTGGTCGAACCGATCCAGGGCGAAGCCGGCGTCGTGATGCCGCCGCCCGGGTACTTCAGCCGCGTGCGCCAACGGTGCACGGAGCGCGGCATCACGCTGATCCTGGACGAGATCCAGACCGGCCTGGGACGCACGGGCAAGCTACTGGCCGAGGAGCACGAAGGTATCGAAGCCGACGTCACGCTCATCGGCAAGGCGCTGTCCGGCGGTTTTTATCCCGTGTCCGCCGTGCTGTCCAACGCCGACGTGCTGGGCGTGTTCCAGCCCGGCCAGCATGGCAGCACGTTTGGCGGCAATCCGCTGGCGTGCGCCATCGCGCGCGCCGCGCTGCGGGTGCTGACCGAGGAAGGCATGATCGAGAATGCGGCCGCCGTGGGTGCGCATTTCCTGGAGCGCCTGCGCAGCCTGCCCGGCCCCGTGCGCGAAGTGCGCGGGCGCGGCCTGATGCTGGCGGTGGAACTGGAACCGGACGCCGGCGGCGCCCGCCTCTGGTGCGAACGGCTCCAGGCGCGAGGCTTGCTGGTCAAGGACACCCATGGCCACACCTTGCGCCTGTCGCCTCCCCTGATCGTCACGCGGGACGAGGTGGACTGGGCGTGCGACCAACTGGCGGCGGCGCTGTCCGCCGCGTGATCCCACGCCCCGCAACCTGAACACCGCAATACGGAGCATGCGAATTGACGAACGCATTGACGAAAACCCCCACCCTGCCCACTCAAGTCACCCTGATCGGCGCACCGACCGACATCGGCGCCGGCGCGCGCGGCGCGTCGATGGGCCCGGAAGCGCTGCGCGTCGCGGACCTGGGGCCGGTCATCGAGGCCCAGGGCTTTCAGGTCCGCGACCGCGGCAACCTGTACGGCCCCGCCAACCCCTGGCTGCCGCCCGTGGACGGCTACCGCCACCTTGAGGAAGTGACCGCGTGGAATCAGGCGGTGCATGATGCCGTGTACGCAGAACTGGCTGAAGGCCGCCTGCCCGTCCTGCTGGGCGGCGACCACAGTCTGGGCATCGGCTCGGTCAGCGCAGTCGCACGCCACTGCCGCGCCACCGGCAAGAAACTGCGCGTGCTATGGCTGGATGCGCACGCCGACTTCAACACCCATATGCTCACGCCCACCGGCAACCTGCACGGCATGCCGGTGGCCTGCCTGTGCGGCAATGGCCCCGCGCCGCTGACCGGCATGTCGGGCGAGTTTCCGGACATCGAACCGTCCTGCGTGCGCCAGATCGGCATCCGCAGCGTGGATCCCGGCGAAAAGCGCTTGCTGCACGACGCCGGCCTCGAGGTCTTCGACATGCGGTATCTGGATGAGATGGGCATGCGCGCCACCATGCAGGCCGCCTTGGCCGGGCTGGACGCCGACACGCACCTGCACGTGAGCTTCGACGTGGACTTTCTGGATCCCGAGATCGCACCAGGCGTGGGCACCACGGTGATGGGCGGCCCCACCTATCGCGAGGCGCAGCTCTGCATGGAAATGATTGCCGACACCGGACTCATGCGGTCGCTGGACGTCGTGGAACTGAATCCGGCGCTCGACGTGCGCAACCGCACGGCGGAGCTGGCGGTGGATTTGATCGAGAGCTTGTTCGGGAAGTCCACGTTGGTGCGCCGGGGGCCTTGACGTGTGCGGTCGATGACGCGCGGTGCATCGACTGCATCGCGCCGGGCGGCGTAGACCGATGGCAACATCCCCGTCCCTTATCCTTCGCGATCACGCCGGATCGCCTCGGCTGCGTCGCGCAAATGAATGAGATTTTCCTCGCGCTGGGCCCACACGCGCGGCGTGGGACCCGCCACGCATAGCGCATACCATTCGCCGCCCAGATCCAGTGCGACGGCCAGCCCGGTGAGGTCCGCGACGCTTTCCCCGACGTTCGAGGCCCAGCCCCGCTGGGCAGTCCTGTCCACGTCGGCCAGCAGATCTTCGCGGTCCGTCAGCGTGCGGTCGGTGTAGCGGGTGTATTGCGCCGCCGCCAGCACGAGGTCGCGTTCGGCGGCCGGCAGGCGCGCCATAATGGCCTTGGCGACCGAACTGGTATGCAGCGGCCGGCGTTCGCCGGCACGCGCCGCGTAATGGACGGGCTGGGTCGACTCGGCCACGTCCAGAAACACCACGGCCCCATCCTGGATCTTGCCCAGCATTACGGTTTCGTTGACGGCATCGCGCAGCGCCCACAATCGCGGCCGCACCAGATCCAGCCAGGGGTCGCCCGCCAGGATCTGCGCCGCCAATCCGTGCAGCTTGCCGGTCGGGTAATACCCCGCCCGGCGCCGGACCTCGTACAGATATCCGCGGGCCACCAGCGTGCGCACCAGCGCCAGACAGCTCGACATCGGCGCACCCAGCCCTTGCGCCAGTTCGGTCAGCGGCATGGGCCGCTTCGTCTGCGCAAACAGCTCCAGCAACTCCAGCGTGCGAGCGACAAGTTTCACTTCCACGGCGTCGGCCCTCCTTCGTGGCATCGCGTTTTGGGCACCCGGACTAGACATTATGGTCGCTCGTTA
>NZ_DIEJ01000058.1:0-30915 GCF_002418565.1 Achromobacter sp. UBA5777
AAGCCATGTCTTCGCTCCTGCCGCGGCCGCGCGTGCGGCGGCCGGGTGAATGACCGGCGCGGATCCGGGCGACAGAACTCGCCCCGATCCGCGCCGCGCGCGCCGGTCAGCGTCCGACCGGTTCGATCGGCAGCGGCACCTCGCCGGCCTGGAACGGCTGGTTCACATACTTGCGGTACTTGTCCAGGAAGCGCACCGGCTGCTTGAGCGCGTCGCGACGGAACGGATCGCCCAATTCCTGGCTGACCATCATTTCCAGCACGGTCGTCTTGCCTTCCAGCTGCGCCTGGCACGCGGCCTGCAACGCCGCGCCGACCTGGTCCGCATGTTCCACGCGGATGCCTTCGGCGCCCATGGCCCGCGCCAGCTCCGAGAAATTCGGATTGAGCAGGTTGCTGCCGACGAAACGGCGGCCGTAGAAGTCCACCTGGTTCTTTTTCTCGGCGCCCCACTGGCCGTTGTGAAACACCACCGCGGTCACCGGAATCTGCTCGCGCACGCAGGTCAGCAATTCCTGGAAGCTCATGCACCACGCGCCGTCGCCCACGTAGGCCACCGCCGGGCGGTCGGGCCGGCCAAGCTTGGCGCCGATCAGCGCGGGCAGCGCATAGCCGCAATTGCCGAAGCTCATGGCCGCGAGCATGGAATTGGGCTCGTCAAAGCGCAGATAGCTGTTGGACACCGAGCAGATGTTGCCGATGTCGGTGGACACCATCACGTGCTTGGGCATCGCGCGTTCCAGCTCGCGCAGCATGCGGCGCGGGTGCATGCGGCCGCCGCCCTGCTCGATGATGTCCAGACTCCAGTCGTCGCGCTCGTGCGACCAGCTGTCCAGCTCCTGTTCCCACTCGGCCTTCTGGGCGGCGATCTCGCCGGCGCGTCCTTCCTTGGTGCGCGTGCAGGCGACATCGCGTGCCTGCAATCGGGCGGTCAACGCGGCTGCGGCCGGCTTGGCGTCGCCGCAAATGCCCACCGACACCGGACGCACCAGGCCCAGCATGCGGTGGTCGGCGTCGACCTGGATGATGCGCGCATTCTGCGGCCAGTATTCCAGGCCGTGCTGCGGCAAGGTGCCGAAGGGCCCCAACCGCGTGCCCAGCGCCAGCACCACGTCCGCCTGCGACAAGAGCTTCATGCCCGCCTTCGCGCCCTGGTAACCCAGCGGGCCGCACCACAGCGGATGACTGGCCGGGAAGGCGTCGTTGTGCAGATAGCTGGTGACGACAGGCGCGCCCAGCAGCTCGGCCAGCGCCACGCATTCGGCCTGGCCCTCCGAGAACAGCACGCCGCCGCCTGCCACGATGACCGGGAACTTCGCCTCGGCCAGCATGCGCGCCGCGGCTTCCAGATCCTCTTCGGACCCCGGCCCGCGGCGGATGCGGCGCGGCTCCGGGATGGCCACGTCGATCTCGCCGTAGAAATAGTCGCGCGGAATGTTCAGCTGCGCCGGGCCACGCTCGGCCATCGCATTGTCGAACGCCTTGGCGGTGAATTCCGCCATGCGGTCCGGCCGGTTCACGTGCGCCTGGTATTTGGTGATGCGCGAAAAGATCGGAAGCTGCTCGGTCTCCTGGAAACCGCCCAGCCCCATGCCCGCCGTGCCGGTCTCGGGGGTGATCGCCACGACCGGGCTGTGCGCCCAGTAGGCGGCCGCCACGCCGGTCACGAAGTTGGTGATGCCGGGGCCGTTTTGTGCAATGCACACGCCGTGCCGGCCGGTCACGCGCGAATAGCCGTCGGCCATGTGCGCCGCGCCCTGCTCGTGCACCGTCGGCACAAAGCGTATGCCGGCTGCGGGAAACAGGTCCAGCGCATCCATGAAGGCCGAACCGACGATGCCGAAAACATCCTTGACGCCCTGCGCGACCAGCGTCTCGACAAACGCTTCGCTGGGGGTCATGTGTTGCTTGCTGCTCATGGTCTCTCTCCTCGCGTGCCGGCGCTTGTCCGATTGCTGATTGGCCGGTGTGATCCGATACTGCGCCAGAAACCCGCGGCTTCCCACCCCCGGGCGTTCCATTTTCTGCAGTTTCTGTGCGAGGATGGGCAGCCGATCGCTGAAATCTCAATTATTGAAAGATGAAAGACGAATCCTCCGCCGCCCTGCGCGCGCTGACCTTGCTCGAACAGGTGGCGCGCTCGGCCCAGCCCGTGTCGCTGGCCGAGCTGACCGAGGCCACCGGCCTGCCCAAACCCTCCGTGCTTCGGATTCTGTCGCGTCTGGTCGATGCCGGCATGCTGCTGCGGGAGCCCGCCGGTAAAAGCTATGTCAGTGGCCCGCGCCTGGGTGCGCTGGCCCGCGACACGCTGCTCAATTCGCCTTTGCGCGGCGAGCGCCATCGCATCCTGGACAGCCTGGTCGACGAAATCGGCGAGACCTGCAACTGCACCATGCTCGACGGCGACGAGGTCATCTACCTGGACCGCGTGGAAACGGCCTGGCCCCTGCGCGTGAACCTGCAATCCGGTTCGCGCGTGCCGCTGCACTGTTCGGCGAGCGGCAAACTGTTCCTGGCCTACATGCGCCGCGAAACCCGCCAACGCATGCTGGCCGCCGCGCAACTACCGCGCTACACGCCCAACACGCTGTGCGACGTGGCGTCGCTGGAAGAAGAGCTGCGGGTCATCAAGAAGGAAGGCGCCAGCTTCGACCGGGAAGAATTCCTGCTGGGCATCGTCTGCATGGCGGTGCCCATTCTGCATGGATCGCGGGCGATCGCGGCCGTGGCGCTGCACGCGCCGGTAGCCAGGCTGTCGATCGATGGCGCCCGGGCGTGGCTGCCGCGGATGCAGGAGGCGGCGCGGGCGCTGGCGGGGACGTATGAGGCGTCCGCGTAACGGTGCGAATCAGCCGTCGCGGTCCTTGTTTGCGGCGCCCGATTGCGCGCGCTCCTGACGGCGGTTACGTGCCCCTTCAATCTTTGCAAGCAGCGGCTGTTTCTTCTGGATGACGATTTCCAGGTACCGTTCCCGGGGCAGGACCAGCCTGATGACGGTGGGCAGCGCCTCGTAGGCGCGCTCCAGCACGTCCTTGACCATCGCATCGTCCTTGAGCTTTTCGGCCGACACGCTGAGCAGGCCGTCGACCGTCACGCGCTCGATGGTCTGCCAGTGCTGCTCGACAAGCGCGCTGCCTTTTTCCGCCGTGGCGCCGGCCAATTCCCGGCCCTTTTCCGCCGTGGCGCCCGCCAGTTCACGCCCCCTTTCCGCGGTGGCGCCCGCCAGCTCAAGGCTCTTGGCCCGCGCACTCGCCGCGGCCTCGCCCAATTGGGCTTTTGAACTTTCGAGCGCGCCTGCCGTACGGCTGGTCAGCGCCTTTGCCTTGACGGCTGCGCCTTCCCGTAGCGCCTTCAATTTGTCGAACATGATCCACCCTGACGTCGATTGCTTGTTGTGATCGGGTCAGGCCCGCCCCGCAGCCGGCCACGCCCGTCGCCAGATCATACCGACTCAGGCTTTACACTAACGCGCAACTCAGCCTTTTTCCGATCCCTTGCGGGATCCGCCTCGCCGTGACCGACACCGCCTTCTCCTCCCTCCCCCTCCTGCCGCCCCTGCTTGAAAACCTGAAAACCCTGGGTTTCGAACAGATGACACCGATCCAGGCGCAGGCCCTGCCGCTGATTCTTGAACGGCGCGACGTGATCGCGCAGGCCAAGACCGGCAGCGGCAAGACTGCCGCGTTCGGACTGGGCGTGTTGCAAAACCTGGACGTGAACCGGCTGGCGCCGCAAGGGCTGGTGGTCTGCCCCACGCGCGAACTGGCCGACCAGGTCGCCCAAGAACTGCGGCGGCTGGCGCGCCTGATTCCCAACGTCAAGATCCTGACGCTGTGCGGCGGCGCCGCAGCCCGGCCGCAGGCCGAATCGCTGGCCCGCGGCACGCATCTCGTGGTGGGCACGCCTGGCCGGATCCAGGACCACCTGGAACGCGGCAGCCTGGACCTGTCGGGACTGAACACCCTGGTCCTGGACGAAGCCGACCGCATGGTGGACATGGGCTTTTACGACGACATCGTCGCCATCGCCTCGCACTGCCCGGCCAAGCGCCAGACGCTACTGTTCTCGGCGACCTACCCCGACAACATCCGCAAGCTCAGCGCGCGCTTTCTGCGCAACCCGGCCGAGGTCAAGGTCGAGGCGCAGCACGACGCCAGCCGCATCGAGCAGATCTTCTACGAAATCAACGAAGGCGAACGCCTGGACGCGGCGGCGAAGCTGCTGGCGCATTTCCGGCCGGTCTCTACGCTGGCTTTCTGCAACACCAAAATCCGCAGCCACGATCTGGTGGAACGTCTGCAGGCCGAAGGCATCAGCGCCCAGGCGCTGAACGGCGACCTGGAACAGCGCGAACGCGACGAAATCCTGATCCAGTTCGCCAACCAGAGTTGCGCCGTGCTGGTCGCCACCGACGTGGCCGCGCGCGGGCTGGACATCCAGAACCTGGGCGCGGTGATCAACGTGGACGTGACCAAGGACACCGAGGTCCACGTGCACCGCATCGGCCGCAGCGGCCGTGGCGATCAGAAGGGGCTGGCGCTCAGCCTGTGTTCGCCCGAAGAGATGCGCTGGGCCAACCTGATCGAGCAATACCAGGGCGCGCCGCTGAAGTGGGCCGACCTCAAATCGCTGCGCCCCAAGGCCGACCGCCCGCTTCGCGCGCCCATGGTCACGCTGAGCATCCAGGGCGGAAAGAAGGACAAACTGCGTCCCGGCGACCTGCTGGGCGCGCTGACCGGCGACGGCGGCCTGACGTTCGAGCAGGTCGGCAAGATCAACATCACCGAGTTCAACTCGTACGTGGCCCTGGACCGGCAGATCGCCAAGCAGGCGTTCTCGCGCATTTCCAACAGCAACATCAAGGGACGGCGCTTTCGCATGCGCTTTCTGGAGGAGTTCTGAGCGCATGGCTGCCGACGCGGATTGAACGCGGGCATACGCCTTGACGTTCTTTCCGCCCGCGAGCGACGGCGGCGCTGACGCCGGCCGGTCCCGCTATGGCGTCTTCAGCGCCAACAGTGCCTTGGCGGCCTTGGCGGCGGCGGACGTGCCGGTAAAACCCGCCAGCCAGCCGCGCAGATCCGCATCCGCGACAGGATGCGCATGGCGCAACGACTCATCCAGCAGCACCGTGAGCAACGATCCGATACCGCGCGCCTTGGGGTCCAGGCGGGGCAGCAGGCTGCCCAGCACGGCGATGACGGCGGCGGGCGCCAGCGTCGCCGCGTCGGTGAAGGACGCCGCCCAGCGCGTGAGTACGATCGCCGGCGCGCAGGCAGCGTAGGCCTGCGCCGCATCCGCCGCGTCCACGCGGTGCGGGATCGCGGCGGCAAAGACTTCCACCGCTTGCGCGCGCACCTCGGCCTGCTTGGCCGACATTCCCTGGGCCAGCAACTGGACCGTTTCCGGCTGCCAGACGCCCGGATGCACGGCCAGGACGCGCAGGACGGCAGGCGCCCGATGCTCGGCCTCATCGCCCGCTGCCCCGTTCATGATCCCCACGCTGGCCGCGGCCAGCGGCAGGGTCGATGCCGGATGGGCCAGGCCGAGTTCGGCGCAGACCAGTGCGTGGGCGTCGACGCCTTCCTGGTGCTGCGGCGGGCCTGATGGAATCAGCGCCGGCTGCGTGGCCGTCGGCGCCTCGGCGGGCTCGGCATGGACCACCGGACTCCACCACACCCACTGCGGCGAGCCATCGGCCTTCAAGGCGCTCGATCCGCGACTGCGCCACTCGATCCGCACCGAATCGGTGATCTGCGGCCCTGCGCCGCCGGTCGCCTCGACCACCCTCGCGCGGTCCTCGGGATGTACGCGCAGCAAGGCCTGCACGAGATCCACCGGGAGCGGCGCGCCGCTGTCCCTGCCTGCCGCGAATCGGGCCATCAGGACATCGGCGTCGATCCAGCCCTGCGTGTCGGTGGGCGTGGCCAGCAGCGGCCGGCGCGGCGCCCTGCCCTGAACGATCCCGGCTACCTCGCGCAGGCGGGTAATGAAGCTGGGCAGCAAGGAGGATTGCTCGGCGCTCGGCAGCGGCTGGGGTTCGCCCACGTTCTCATACACCCACTCGCCGTTGACGACCTGGCTCGTGGTTTTCTGCCAATACTTTTGCGGCAGGAATGGGGCCTTGGGATCGTGCGCCGCCAGCAGCAGCGCCGCCGCGTAGTGCTGGGCGTCGCGCTCTGCCAGTTGGTGAGCGCGCTTGGCCAAGGGCGCGACAGTGGCAGCCACTTGTCCGGACGTTGCCAGCCACGCCAGCGCCAGCTCGAATTCCAGCACGTCGGCGGGCGCTTCCAGCAGCACCGCATAGCGTTCAAGGGCGTCAGCGTCGGTCCACGGGCGCAGCGGCGCGGGCGAGGGCAAGCCGGTCGATAGGTTTGAAGGGAGATGCGCATGGGCGCCTTCCGCGGCCCCATCCGGCAGCAGGACGGCCACCGCCGGCGCCAGCGCGTCGCGCTGCTGCTGCGCCAGGTCTGTCCGCCCCAGCTTCGCAAGGGCCTTCACCGCCGCCCGCTGCACGTCGGCATGCGGATGCGCGAGACCCATGGCCAGCGCCTGCGCCACGGATGCGGGTTCGGCACGCGCCTGCGCGCCCAGCGCCTCAAGGATGCGCACCACAGACACCGCCGCAGCCTTCGATCCCGAGAAAGCGCCTCCGCAGGCCTCCACAAAGGGCGCGGCGTCCAGCAGACCCTGCTTGTGCAGGGCTTCGAACTGCTTCACGGCCAGCGCGACCGTGGCCGTGATCGGCGAACCCAGACAATGGCGAAGCAGCGACTGGTCCGCCGCCGCCTCGTCGGGCGCGGGGGCCAGTGTGGCGTACAGACGCGAGAACCAGCCGGCGCGATAGGCGGAGAAATCCCGGTTGAGCGCCTCCAGGCAGCTGCGCAGCACACGGCGACGGTCCAGCGTGCCTTCGTTGGCCAGCAGCACGACCGTGTTGTGCCAGTTCAATTCCTCACGCGAGAACTTGTCGATGTTCGCCAGCGAGATCTCGCCGCCGCCCTCCACCTCGAAGATCCGCCAGAACGCCCCATCGCGCAGCGCGTGATCGTGGCGCAGCATGAAGAGGCGCACTTCCTGTTCCTGCCGTCCGCCCAGTCCGCCGACCATCGCCAGCACGTAGTCATCCGTCGGGTCGACCTGCAGTCCGTTGAACAGCTCGTTCAGGCGGATCGGCAAAAAATTCGGGCGCTGGGACCAGCCCTGCGCCATCTCGCGCAAGCGCTTGGGCGAGGCCTGCACCGCGCGCATGTCTTCCGACTGCACGCCCAGCATGGCGTCGTACAGCGTGCGCAACGTCGCGCCCTCCTCGACCAGCCGCGCCGTATCGCGGTAGAAGTCCCACAGGTTTTTGTAGGGGGTCATGCGAGTGGCTATCCTTCGAGAGACCGCTGCGCGGCGGCAGCGGCGGTTGTGGCCAACGGCGTCACGCGCGGCGCGACGGCTTCCAGACTGCGCAGGGTCACCGCCAGCACCGACGCGCCCTTGCGTCGCGCCGCCAGCGTGGCGGGCAAAGTGATCGGCATACCGTAGTCGTCCGACAGGCGCGCGGCCAGCTCGATGAGCTTGCCGGCCTGGGCCAGCGGCTTGCCTTGGGCATCGAGCAATTGCGGCAGCAGCGACTCCAGCGTCTGGAGCGCGCGGCAGCCGCTGATCGCGCTGATTGAGGCGGCGTCGGCCAGCGTCTGCGCCAGCCGTCCGGCCAACGCGAAACCCTGCGCCAGATGCGCCGCGATCTGCGCAGCGAACGGCGCGGGGTCCAGTAAACCGGCGTCGGCCAGCCGCGCGATTGCCTCAGCCGCCTGCGCCCGCTGTTCGGCCATCTTTGCCGATGCGGCCAGCGCCAAGGCCGAGTACACGGGCTCGCCGGGCGGCAACCGGGACGCGCCCAGCGCCGTCAGCAGCGGCCCCAGGCCGCGCACGTTGATGACCTGCACCGCCGCGCACAACATCGGATGGAAGTGCGCGGCCAGCGTGTCGGGGTTGGATTGCAGCAGCCAGGCCGTCCATTGCACGACCTGGTCGTAGCCATCCTGCTCGCGCGCCTCCTGGGCGCGGAAAGTGAATTCGGCGGGCACGTCCGCGACATCGAGGGCCAGCGATGCAGAGGCGGCAGCGTCTGTCGCCATCCAGAACGGCTTGGCGCCATCGCCCAACACGGCCAGGTCTCGCGAAAACGTGCCATCACCCGGCTCGGCAAGCACGCGCTCCCACACGACGCGCTGCGCGGGGACGGCCACCGGCGGGCGGAACGGCGTGCCCTGCGCCCGGCTCGACCGCAGGTCGTGAAAGACGCCGGCCAGCAAGGCCAGCGGCGAATGCGTCGGCAGATATTGGTAGCCCCAGCGGGAAGTCCAGGTTTCATCGGCCTTCCAGTCGCCAGTCTCTGCGTCGTAGCGGCTGCTGGAGACCGTTTGTTCCTGCAATGCCACGCCGACGGGATCCGGCTTACCCGCGATGGCCACGACGTACCGGGCATAGCCTCGAAAACTGACGTTTTCCCGGCCCAGCAGCGCGGCGGCCAGCAGGCGGCGCGGCGACGCGTCGCGTTCCTCCCACACCGACTCGATGATCTCGGCGGCGCGGTGTTGCAATGCTTCAGGCAACGATTGGTGCGGACGGACGGCCAGGTAATCGAAGATTCGCGGCAAGTCGGCGCCGTGCCCGGTGCCCTCGAACTGCGCCGCGATCAGCGCGTGCAATTCCTCGTCGCCGCAGATGCCGGGCGCTTGCTCGGGGAGATCCGGCAGCGGCATGCGGCGCGGCGCCGGCATCGTGATCGCCTGCGATGCACAGTCGCCGCCAACCTTGGCGCGCGCTTGACCATGCGCCTGACCGCTGGCCTCGGCCGGTTGCGTTTCGCGGGATGGCGTCACCAGCTTGCGCGCCATCGACGCCAGGTCCAACGGCATGCCGTCCAGCGCGTCGCCCACGATCCGCGAGACGCGATCCTGCTGGCCGGCATCTGTCTTTAGCGCCGCAAACAGCCCGAGCTGGGCCTTGACGAGTTTCTTTTCCGAACGGGTCAGAACGGCGGACCCGGCCTCGATCATCGCGTCCACATCCAACTGTCCGGTGGCGCGCTTGAGCATGTCCAGCGCCAGTCCGACCGCCGTGCTGGGCGCTGTGCCCAGCAAGGCAAAGTACGTGTGCTGGCGGGCCGCGATCTCGTGCGCGGCCGGATCGGCCAGGCGATGCATGCGCAAATACCACGCAATGGTCTTCGCTGGAAAATCGCGCAGCAGCGCTTCCAACGATTCGGCGAGCAGGCGGTCGCGGAACGCGGGGTTGTCGTGGCAAAGCGTGAGGACGGCGGCGTCCCAGGCGGGCCCGGTGCGCTCCATGAGCAGGTAATCGGCGCCCATGCCCTCAACCCGGAACAGTGCCCAGAACTCGCGCTCGATCTGATCGGGGTTGGCCTGCAGATAGGCGGCCATGCACTTGCCATGATCCGCGTCCAGCTGTCCGTCCCCGCCGATGGCGCTGACCTGTTGCACGAAACAGCGCAGATACGGCATGGATAACGGCGCATCGCCGTCCAACCGGACCAGCGCGTGGCATACCGGCCAGGCCAGATCCTCGGCCCACCAGCGCTGCTCCGCCAGCAGCTCGACAAACGCGGCGCGCCACGGCGCGTCCCGGCCGGCCGCGGCGTCGGTGACAGCCGGCGCCATCTCGGCGTGTCGCCCGGCATTTTCGCGCTTGCGCACCATGTCCGCGGGCGCCAGCGTTTCCGCCGCGAGCTTGGGCTTGCCCAACGCCGCCAACACAAAGCACGCCCGGGGCGTGGGACCTTCCGCGCTGAACAGGCGGGATGGCGGCAAGGTCTTGGCCAGCGCGGCGCGATCC
Organism: Achromobacter sp. UBA5777; assembly: GCF_002418565.1. Lineage (NCBI taxonomy): Bacteria > Pseudomonadati > Pseudomonadota > Betaproteobacteria > Burkholderiales > Alcaligenaceae > Achromobacter > Achromobacter sp. UBA5777. The sequence continues at coordinate 9,849 of NZ_DIEJ01000058.1, forward strand.
TCTTCGTTCGCGCCATCCAGTGCGCGCGCAAAAGACGCAATATCCGCCGCGTCGCCGCCGGCGGCGGCCTCGCGCAGCGCCGCACGGCGTTCGGTCAGGCAGAGGGTCATGCGTCGGCTCCAGATGCATTAAGCGGGTCAAGAAACATGCGTACGGCCAGCGTGTGCTTGCAGGGCCCGCGCGTGCCTTGATATCTGGCGTGCCAGGGGCAGGTGCAGCGGTCCAGGACAGGCTCGGCGCCCAGCGCAACCTGGTAGCGCTGCTGCGCCGACTGCACGGAGTACTGCCCCTCGCCTTCCCGCTGGACGCCACCGCCGGCCACCAGCTTGCGTGCGTCGGCAAGCCGCGGATGCAGCGTATCGAGCAGCCCCGCCTGCACCGGCAGCGGCCGATGGAAATACGCGCCGGCCGCCAGATCGAAGCCCACCTGGCCGGAAGACGCCAGCACGCTCAGCGCGGACAGGATCTGCGATTCCGGCAGCAGAGCCCGCTTGGCCAGCCGCGCAATATCGATGCGCGGCTCGAAAGCCAGCAGCGTCGATACGAACGCCGCATCCTCATTCGCATCTGCGCCCGCGACCCGATGCAGCACCGCCCCCTCGCCCGAGAATCCGCGCGATTTCTCCGGGCTGAGGCCCAGCGTGACCCGCGCACCCGGCAACTCCAGCACCCAGGCGCTGGCTAGCGGCAACGCCCCTGCCGCCACATCGGCCCCATACGCGCGCAGCGCCGTGGCATGTCGCAGCAAGGGTTCCAGGACGCGCAGCCGTTCCGGTCCCGCCACGCAGACCGCGCCGGGCGTGGCCTGCGTGGCCAGCCGTAGCGAACGGGCAGCCTGCGTCGCCCACATCACGGTCTTGGTCGCCGACGACCGCGGCAAGGCCTGCACGAACTGACGCAAGGCCGGCCCCGTCAGCGCGTGGCGGCACGCCATGTCCGCCGACAGCATCTGCGTCTCGGCAAAGCCTTTGAGCCAGCGTGCGGGCAGCGGCACCTTCTCTTCGACGATCTCACCCGCCTGCGTCGTCACCCGCAACGCATCGCTACCCACGTTCAGGTGCAGGGGCTCCGACAGGCGCAGCCCCGCCAGCGCCTGGCGCAACGGCGGATTCACGTCCACGTTGGTGACGCCTGCCGCGACGTGCGTGGCGTCCAGCGCCGCGGCGTCCACGTCCAGGCGCGCATACACGCCGCAGCACACGCTGAAAGACTCGAAGCGCAGGCCCTCGGGCGTGGACGTCACAACTGGATCGGCCGCCCGCAGCACCGCCGCCAGCGTGTTTGGCGGCACGTAGAAGCGCGTGCGCGCCACCCGCGCCAGCATCAACAGCGCTTGCGCCACCACGGCGGGCTGCGCGACGAATCCGGAAAAGAAGAAGGGATGGGCCACCGCGCCCGACGGCGCACGACCGCCGCTGGTGGCCAGGTTCAGGTCGGCCTGGCCCTGCCGCTGGGCGATGTCGGAGGGGGCAAGATAGGCATAGGCCAGCTCCGTCATGCTTCGTGGCTCCTGGAGCGCGGCGGGACGCGGCACAGATCCTTTGCCATCAAAAGCACGGACGAATACGGGCGATCTGGCTGGGGCGCACGCCTGCCGTAGGGGGTCTGCGCCAATGAGACTTTCAGCTGCTTGTTCATTGGGGACACATCTTAACTGGCCTGGGCAGGCGCCCGGTCACCGACTGCGCGCAAAGCTTGTGGGTTTTGCACCGGCTTTGCCATAATGGCGCCGCCTGCACGCCCGTATGCTGGATTTTTCGAATGTGCGGCGGGTACGGAACCAAAGGCAAGCGGTGCGTTCCAACTCGCGCACTGTCCCCCTTAACCAACAAAAGAGAAACTCACCATGATCAAGTCCGATGACACCGGCAAGCTGATCCTGCGCCTGACCCTCGGTATTCTGATTCTGCTCCACGGCCTGGCCAAACTGACCGGCGGCGGCGTCGGCGGAATCAGCGGCATGCTGTCCTCCCACGGCTTGCCCGGGTTCCTGGCCTACGGCGTCTACGTGGGCGAAATCATTGCTCCTGTCCTGCTGATCATCGGCGTCTACACCCGCCTCGGCGGTCTGATCATCGCCATCAACATGCTTGTCGCCATCCTGCTTGCGCACGCCGGCCAAATCGGCAGCATGACCAACAACGGCGGTTGGGCGCTGGAACTGCAAGGCATGTTCCTTTTCACCGGACTGGCCATTGCCTTCATGGGCGCCGGCCGTTTCAGCCTGGCCGGCAACGGCGGACGCTGGAACTGACCTCACGTCCCGCCCGCCGCACATTGCCGCGGGCGATCAAGGCAACAGGGGGACCGCATCACGCGGTCCCTTTCTTTTTGCGACGCAAATCACGCGTTTTCGCAGACATTGATACGAACGACATCGACCGTCACGCAGGCGCAATCACTGGTCACGCGAAAGCTGTTTCGGAACGATTACAGTCCCGAACTCGACCCCGCGGCCGTGGCCTAATCCCTATGAGCGCAGGAAAGGCGTATCTCGCGCCTTGCGCCCGGCGGGAGCCGAAAATGAAGAAGCTTGTGTTGTTGTTGATAGCGATGGCCAGTGCCCTGAGCGGCTGCGTGGTTGTGCCGGCCCGGCCGGCCTACTACCGGCCCGCGCCGGTCTATTACACGCCGCATTATTACTACCCGGCGTATCCCGCCCCGCATTATTACTATCGCGGCTATTGACCCGCGGACCTGCTGCGCAAAGGACATTCTCATGAGCCCATCCTTCCAGATCGCCCGCTTGCGCCCCCTGGCCACTGCTGCGCTCCTGGCGGCCAGCGCGGCCGCCGCCGCGCAGAACGTCTATTCCACACAGCAGGCGCCGGCTCCATCCGGCGCGAACGTCTATTCCACGCAGCAGGCGCCGGCACCATCCGCTTATCAGCCCGGCTACGACGACGGCGACCCCGCCAACGCCAACCTCGCATTGGTCGACCGCAGTCCCGAACCGCCCCCGCCCTTGCCCGTCTACGTGCAACCGCCCGCCCCGGCCGATGGTTATATGTGGGTACCCGGCTACTGGAGCCGCAACCGCTACGGCTTTTTCTGGGTTCCGGGCGCGTGGGTGTTGGCGCCGTATCAGGGCGCGCTCTGGACGCCCGGCTACTGGGGCTTTTCCAACGGCGTGTATCTCTGGAACCCGGGCTACTGGGGGCCGCATGTGGGCTTTTACGGCGGCATCAACTATGGCTTCGGCTATACCGGCCTGGGGTATGTCGGCGGCTACTGGAAGCGCGACCGCTTCTACTACAACCGGTCCGTGACGAACGTGAACGTTACGCGCGTGACCAACGTCTACCACCGCGACATCATCGTCAACAATGTGGACAACCGCCGTGTCAGCTATCACGGCGGACCTCAAGGTGTGCGTCGCAACGCCGACCCGCGTGAATTGGCCGCGCGCCGCGACCGCCATTCCGGCCCCACGGATGTGCAACGCGGCTACGTGCGCGATGCGGGCGGCAACCGTGCGCAGTTCTACGAACACAACAAGGGACGGCCGCCTCAGGCGTACCTGGATCATGCTGACAACGGCAGACCAGGTCGGGATGGCAGGAATGCGCAAGGCCGGCCCGACAGCGGCCCCGCCGCCGTCCAGCGGAGTTTGGGGCTGACGGATGATCGCGGGCGCGACGGTCGGCCGCAGGAGCGCCTGCCGCAGGACCGCCAACAGCAGGTCCGTGACCAGCAGGCCCGTGACCAGCTCGTCCGCGATCAACTGAAGGACGACCAGCGGCGGCAGCAACAGGTCCGTGAGCAGGACAACCGCAATCGCCTGCAGAACGACGCCCAGGCCCAACAGCAGCTCAGGCAGCAGCAGATGCGGGACCAGCGGGCTCGCGAGCAATTGCAGCGTGACCAACAGAACCAGCAGGATCTGCGCGATCGGCGGCAACAGGAACAACAGGCGCGCCAGCAGCGTGATCGCGATGACCGGGCCAGGCAGATGGCGCGCGACCGGCAGGAGCACGAGCAACAATCGCGGCAGGAGCGGCAACGCGATCAACAGCAGTTGCTCCAGCAATCCAGACAGCAACAGCAACGCGATCAGCAGTCTCAGCAAGCCCGCCAACAGCAGCAGCAACAGCTGATTCAGACCCGACAGCAACAACAGCGTGATCAACAGGCCCAGCAGGCTCGCCAACAGCAGCAACGGGATGCGCAGCAATCCCGCCCGCCCTCCGTGCGCGACCAGCTCAAGGGCAACGGGCGCGGACCTGATGGCGGCTGAACTGGACCCTCGTGCGCCTCGCCGCTACAGTAGGCAGCTTGCCGCGGCATTTCCGCGGTCCCGATAGGAGACACCCATGAAGCGCATTGCCCCCTGGATCCTGGTCTGCGGCCTGTTGGCCGGGACGTCGGCGCACGCGACACTTCCCGTGGGCGCACCCGCGCCGGACTTCAGCGTGCCCGCCTCGCTGGGCGGCAACGAGTACACGTTCAAGCTGAAGGAAGCGCTCAAGCAAGGCCCCGTGGTGCTGTATTTCTTTCCGGCGGCATTCACGCAGGGCTGCACCATCGAAGCCCACAACTTTGCCGAAGCCACCGACGAATACAAGTCGCTGGGCGCCACCGTCGTCGGCGTCTCCACCGACAACATCGACACGCTCAAGAAGTTTTCCGTCAGCGAATGCCGCAACAAATTTGCCGTCGCGGCAGACAGCGACGGCAAGGTGATGAAGGCGTATGACGCTGTACACGACAGGCGGCCCGAGTATGCGCAGCGCGTGTCGTACGTGATCTCACCGGAAGGCAAAATCCTGTATGAATTCACGGACATGAGCCCCGAATCGCACGTGACGAACACGATGCGGGCCCTCCGGGACTGGAAGGCGAAGCAGTAAGACGGCGGCGCGCATCCAGGACGCGCGCCACCTGCCTGCCTTAATTGAACGGCCAGACTGTCGGGTGCGTACCCGGGGGGCTGGACGGCCGAATCCAGCGCGCCGGCGTCTCCGAGAAGCGCGCGGCATGGCGCACGGCGACCAGTTCACCAAAGCCTGACGGCGACGTCTCCATCAGGCCGTCAAATCCAGGCATCGCACAGTCCAACCCGCCGTCCACCCGGCCCAGGCCGCGCAGCCAGTGCGCCGTCTGGGCGAGCGACACGCGCACGTGCCAGCTGCCGCCTTCGGTCGCCTGACGCGCCAGCGCCACCTGCGCGCCGAACGCCATCAGATAACCGGACGCATGATCCAGGATCTGCATGGGCAACGCTTTGGGCGCCGCTTGGCCGGCCGCCAGCGCTTCCGCGTGGTTGAAGCCCGTGGCCGTCTGCACCAGGGAATCGAAACCACGGCGGTTCGCCCACGGACCCGTGGTGCCATAGGCGTTCAACGACACGTAGACAATGCCGGGCCGGATGCGCGCCGCATCCTGCGGACCGAAGCCCAGCGCGGACATCCCGCCGGGCCGGTAGCCCTGAACAAAGATGTGCGCGCTGCGCAGCAGGTTGCCCAACGCGATGCGCCCATCGGCCGTGTCCAGGTCGGCCAGCACAGACAGCTTGCCGCGGCTGGTGTCGATGATGTTGTCGATGTTGGGCAGTTGCGGGCTGTTGACCAGCATGACGTCGGCGCCGTAAGCCGCCAGCGCCCGGCCGCACACCGGACCGGCGATGATGCGCGTCAGGTCCAGGACACGGATGTCCTGCAACGGACGCGCGTTCTGCGCGTACTTGGGCAGGGGGCGCGGGTCGGCCTCGCCGATGCGTTCGATGGTCAGAAGCGGCTGCGCCGCGACGGCCTGCCCTTGCGGGTGGCGGTCCCATTCCTCGAAAGAGCGCATGGCTGACACGACCATGCCGGCGTCGGCGGCAACCTGCTCGAAATCCAGCGCCTTCCAGCGGCTCAGCGCGCGCTCGACGGCCTCGCGCGTCGCGCCGTCGCCGGTCGGGCAGCCCAGCAACGCCAGCGCCCCGTCTCGGTGATGCGCGAAATTGGCGTGGATGCGCACCCAGCCGCCATCGCCGCAGCGATAGACACCCGTAATGGGATCCCAGATGTTGGGGGTGACCCCGTTGATCGTGAAGTGGCTGCGGCACTCCTGCGCCGCGTGCAGCATGTCGACGCTGACCTGCTGCCGCGCGCCGCCGCGCAGATGCCAGACCTCTGCGGCGGCCAGCGCCGCGGCGGCCATGCTGGCCTGCGCGGCGGTCCCCACGGCGAACGAGGATGGGACAACAGGGTCGGCGCCCGTCAGCACCACGTGCTCCAGCGACTCGCCCGGCAAATCGACCGATTGCCAGAGCTTCTGCAAGACATCCCGGGTCGTCTTGCCTGCGGGTGTGCGTCCCTTCAGAAAGGACGGGCGAAAGTCCATCAGATTTCCCATAGCGTTTGCCTGCTTTAGTCGTTTATTTGCATTACATGGCGCGCCCCACCCTGCGTCAATACGCCCCGCGCGCCAGCGTGTTTCGGGGTTTGACCGCAAAATCCGGCGCGCCGGCCTCCCGCACGCCTGCTCACCGCTGCCCCTCCCGCATGCCCGGCGCAGCGGGTTGCACCGCAACACCCGTCACATCTCCTCGTAGTTTTTACATCGGCTTCCAAGCGCGGCCCGCCGGGGGCAGGCGCAGGCGCAGGATAGAATCGCAGCCTCGCCGGTCCGCCTGCCCGGCCCGTCTCCTGGAGCCCATCCGATGAATACGCTGCTCTGGCTGCGCACCGACCTGCGCATGCACGACAACGCCGCGCTGGCTGCGGCCGCCGAGGCCGGCACGGTCACCGCCCTATTCCTGGCTGCCCCGGGTCAGTGGCGCCAACATGGCGACTCCCCGGCCAAGGTGGATTTCTGGCTGCGCAACCTGCGCGAGCTGTCCAACGACCTGGCGCAAGCCGGCATTCCCCTGAAGCTGGTGACCGTAGACGACTGGCGCCACGCGCCGCGCGCCTTGGCCGGGTTCTGCCAGGAGCACGCCATCGAACAGGTCCACGCCAACGCCGAATGGGGCATCAACGAGCGGCGCCGCGACGACGCGGTCGCAAGCGCCCTGGCGGACATCGGTGTCGACTGGACCCTGCACCATGGCGCGACGCTGCTGCGACCCGGCACCGTGCTCAACGGCAAGGGCGAGTGCTACCGCGTCTACACGCCCTACGCCCGCACCTGCCGCGAACGCCTGCGCAGCGCGCCGCTGCGTCCCATCCCCGCGCCGCGCGCCCAGACGCCGCCGCGCTGGCAGTCCGATCCGCTGCCGGCATCGTTCAAGGGGTTCGACGCCCCCAACGACGCGGTGCGAGCGTTGTGGCCAGCAGGGGAAACCGCGGCCAGCGACCGGCTGGCCGCCTTTGCCGACGACGCCATCTTTGCGTACAAGGACGAGCGCGACTTCCCGTCGCTGCCCGCGACCAGCTGCCTGTCGCCCTACCTGGCCGCGGGCGTCCTGTCCCCGGGACAGGCGCTACGCGCCGCACTGGCGGCCAACCAGGGGGAAATCGACAGCGGCAAGGCCGGCGCCGCCACCTGGATCAACGAATTGCTGTGGCGCGAGTTCTACCAGCACCTGCTGGCCGCCTTTCCCGCCCTGTCCATGCACCGGCCCATGAAGCCGGAAACCGCCGCCGTGCCGTGGCGCGACGCGCCCGACGACCTGGCGGCCTGGCAGCAGGGCAAGACCGGCATTCCCATCGTGGACGCCGCCATGCGCCAGATGCTGGCGTTGGGCTGGATGCACAACCGGCTGCGCATGGTGACGGCCATGTTCCTGTCCAAGAACCTGCTGATCGACTGGCGCCTGGGCGAAGCCTGGTTCATGAGCCAGCTCGTGGACGGCGACCTGGCCGCCAACAACGGCGGCTGGCAATGGAGCGCCTCGACGGGCGCCGACGCCGTGCCTTACTTCCGCGTCTTCAATCCGCTGTCGCAATCGCGCAGGTTCGATCCACGCGGCGTGTTCCTGCGCGAATGGCTGCCCGAGCTGGCGCACCTGGACGACAAGGCGATCCACGATCCCAACCCGATGGAGCGCGCCGCCGCAGGCTATCCCGAGCCGATCGTCGACCTGGCGCAAAGCCGGTTGCGCGCGCTGGAAGCCTTCGGCAACCTGCCCGCCGCGTGAGGGGCGTTGAACTATGAAGGGCGTTGAACTATGAGGGGCGTTGAACTACGAAGGGCGTTGAGCCCTGCGGCGTCGAGCCCTAAGCGGCGTTGAACCTTTGGCGGCGTTGACGTACGTCATTGCCCCCGCCGCGCCCGTCCTCGATGATGCCCTCGCCCATCACTGGACGAGCGACGCATGCGCAACAATCAGCCGGTCAACGACCGGGAATATGTACTACGCGACGAGCAATACCTGATCTCCCGCACCGATTCGCGCGGCCGGATCATCTATGCGAATCCGGCCTTTGTCGAGGTCAGCGGCTTCTCGCGCGAGGAACTGGTCGGCGCGCCTCACAACATCGTCCGCCACCCGGACATGCCGTCCGCCGCCTTCGAAGACCTGTGGCGCACCATTCAGCGCGGCGAACCGTGGACGGGCATGATCAAGAATCGCCGCAAGGACGGCGGCTTTTATTGGGTGCTTGCCAATGTCACGCCCATCATCGAGCGCGGCGTGACGGTCTGCTACGCCTCGGTACGCGTCAAGCCGACACGCGCGCAGATCGAGGCCGCGCAAGCCGCCTACGACAGACTGCGGACCGTCACTGCGCCAGGCATCCGGCTGCACGGCGGCCAGGTCCAGCCCACCGGGCTGCGCGGCATCCTGGCGCGGTTGACGCATGGACGGCTGACCGGCGTGCGCGCCCGCATGCTGGCATGGGCGGTGCTGTCGTCCTCTCTTTTCCTGGCCGCGGCGGGCGCGGCGATCTACGGTCTGCACACGCGCCTGCCCCCCGAGGGATTGGCCTTTGCCGCGGCGTTGACCGCGGTCGGCGTCGCCCTGATCTTTGCGGCGGGCTGGGGCTTTGCCCGGTCCATCGCCCGGCTGCTGGGCTCGGCAACCGACTTCACGCGCCAGATCGCGGCGGGCAACCTGAGCACGCCGTTTCCCGGCACCCTGCCCCAGGACGAGATCGGCGAGCTTAAGTTTTCCCTGGAAGTCATGCGCAAGAGCCTCGTCAGCATCACCCGCGACGTGCACGCCGGCATCGACGCCGTAAGCCGCACGATCACCGAAACCGATAGCGCCGCGCAGGACAACGCCGCGCGTGTCGAGCTGGCCTCACAGGTCGTGGAAAATCTGCGCACCGATGGCGCCCGGTTGCGTCACGCCATCGAAGTGTTCCGCGTGTCCGCCACCGGCGCGTTCAGGCGCTAGCGGCCGCGTCCTTGTCCAGGCGCTTGATGAACACCTGCAACTCCTTGACGACCTGCTGGTCGCCCCGCGCCTGAGCCGCCTGCAATCCGGACTCCCAGGCGGCGCGTGCACCCGGCTTGTCGCCCAGCCCAAGGCAAGCCTTGCCCAGCCATTTCCAGGCGACGGAATACGTGGGATCAAACGCCAGTGCCGCGCGCAGATGCGCGGCCGCTTCGGCAAAGCGTTCGTGCTCGGCGTACGCCTTGCCCAGCGAAAACCGCAGCAGCAGGTTGTCCGTGCCCTTGGCCAGCATTGCCTCAAGCCGCTCGATCATTCCTTCCATGCGGGGTTCCTCTCATCTCTGATCTTCAGCAACACCGCATCATAGAACCGGCATGGCCTCGCAGCGCCAAAGCCCCCACGCCGTTGTCCGGCGCTACACTCGCAGGTTCTGCCCCGCGCCCGCGCCGCCGCGCCCGGACGCCCGATTTCAGGAGCCCGCATGAGCACGATCCATGATTTCTCCGCCCGCGCCATCGACGGCACGGAACAGTCTCTAGAAACGTACCGCGGCCGCGTGCTGCTGGTGGTGAACGTCGCGTCCAAATGCGGATTCACACCGCAATATGCGGGCCTCGAGGATCTTTACCGGTCGTTCCACGACGACGGACTGACCGTGCTGGGATTTCCGTGCGACCAGTTCGGCCACCAAGAGCCCGGCAACGAGGCCGAGATCCAGAATTTCTGCAGCACCCAGTACGACATCACTTTCCCGCTGTTCGCCAAGATTGACGTCAACGGCGCAAACGCCCACCCGCTGTACCAGTGGCTCAAGGGCGAGAAGCCGGGCGTCTTCGGCACTGAAGGCATCAAGTGGAACTTCACCAAGTTCCTGGTCGGGCGCGACGGCCGCGTCATCAAGCGGTATGCGCCCACCGACACGCCGGCCAGCCTGCGCGAGGACATCGAGAAGGCCCTGTCCGCGCCCGTCTAACGCAGCGGCGGCAGCCGCCTGCGCACCGTGTGCGTCTTGACGATCGCGGTGTTGGTCTCGGCAAATTCGGTCACGCGCTCCAATATGCCATCCAGATGCGTGATCGACCTGAGCACCATGCGGGCGATGAAGCAGTCATCGCCCGTCACCTTGTCGCACTCCACGAATTCCGGAATCTGCTGGATCAGGCCCTCGACGTGGCGTAACTGCCCAGGTAGCGGCCGGATGCGCACAATGGCCTCCAGCGTATAACCCAGCGCCACCGGATCCACATCCAGCGTGTACGCGCGAATCACCCCCGACTCTTCAAGCCGCCGCATGCGGTCCGCGACGCTCGGCGCGGACATGCCGACCTGCCGCGCCAGATCGGCCGTGGTGGTGCGCGCATTGGCCGATAGCATCTCCACCAGACGGCGGTCGATACCATCCAGAACCGGACTTTCATTTTTTAGGTCGTTTTGCATAAATTCCACCCAAAGCAAGGTTGAATCGCGAAAGTGCCACGGCAAGATCATATAAGCGGATTGAACCGCCTGGGATAATTTCTCCATCAAATTCCTGGCCAGACGGCCTTTTAGAACCATCATGATCCCCTCAACCGAACGCACGGGCCTCCTGCAAATGGCCGCGGCCATGACCCTGTCGGGCACCCTGGGCGTTTTCGTACTGGAGTCCGGGCAAAGCGCCTGGAACGTCGTCTTCTTTCGCTGTGTGTTCGGCGCGCTGTCGCTCTTTCTGTATTGCTGGGCACGCGGCCTGCTCAAGCCAGGCCTTTTCACCGCGAAGACACTGGCCCTGGCGCTGATCGCCGGCGCGGCGCTGGTGCTGAACTGGGTGCTGCTGTTCTCGGCCTACCGCCTGGCGTCCATTTCGCTGGCCACCGCCGTCTATAACGTGCAGCCGTTTTTCCTGATCGGGCTGGGCGTGCTGTTCCTGGGTGAACGTCCTTCGCGCGGCAAGGTCGCCTGGTCGCTCATGGCCTTTGCGGGCCTGCTGCTGGTGCTGCGCCTGGGCGACACCGGCGCGGCGGGCGGCGGCGCATATCTCTCGGGGCTGATGCTGGGACTGGGCGCGGCCGCGCTCTATGGCATCACGGCCATCATCGTGAAGCGCCTGAAGGGCATCCCGCCGCAAGTCCTGGCGCTGGTGCAGGTGACGCTGGGCGCGGTCATGCTGCTGCCCATGGCGGACTTCAACGCCCTGCCCGCGCAGCCCGTGCAATGGGGCTATCTGGTGGCGCTGGGCCTCATCCATACGTGCCTGATGTATATCCTGATGTACTCGGCCATCCAAAAGCTGCCCACCACCTCCACCGCCGCGCTCAGCTTCATCTATCCCGCGGTCGCCATCCTGCTGGACTTCGTGGTCTACGGCCATCGCATGGATGCGACGCAGGTGGCGGGCGTGGCGCTGATCTTCCTGGCTGCCGCCGCCGTCAGCCTGAACTGGAACTGGCGCCTGCCGCGCAGCCCGCGGGCCGGTGCGGTCTGATCAGGCGGCATGGGCGGCGTCTTGCCCGCACGGGCTGTTCAGGCAGCCTGCGGGCAAACCCGCACCCGGTCCCCGGTTATTCAGGCGTGCGTCCGGTTCGCGCCGCTATCATGGCCCTTCCCATCCGCGGGCGGCTGCCCGCGGCGCCATGATGAACAGGACACTCCCATGATCGATCTCTATTACTGGACTACCCCCAACGGTCACAAGATCACGATGTTCCTCGAAGAGACCGGGCTGCCGTACAAGATCCACCCGATCAACATCGGCCGCGGCGACCAGTTCAAACCCGAATTCCTTGCCATCGCGCCCAACAACCGCATCCCCGCGATCGTCGACCAGGCCCCTGCCGATGGCGGCGCGCCGATTCCGTTGTTCGAGTCCGGCGCCATCCTGCAGTACCTGGCCGAAAAGACCGGCAAGTTCCTGCCCGCCGACGTGCGCGGCCGCGCCGAAGTGTCGCAATGGCTCTTCTGGCAGATGGGCGGCCTGGGCCCCATGGCCGGGCAGAACCACCACTTCTCGGGCTATGCGCAGGAACGCATTGCTTACGCCATTGATCGTTACGTCAACGAAACCAATCGCCTGTACGGCGTGCTGAACAAACGGTTGGCCGACCGCGAATTCGTCGCTGGCGACTACTCCATCGCCGACATGGCCGCCTACCCGTGGATCGTGCCGCACGCCAAGCAGGGCCAGGACCTGAACGACTTTCCGCACCTCAAGCGCTGGTTCGACACGATCCGCGAGCGCCCCGCGACGCAACGCGCCTACGCGCTGGCCGACACGGTCAACACCACGCCCCCGCTCAGCGACGACGAAGCGCGCCGCATCCTGTTCGGCCAGACCGCCCAACACGTCCGCTAACGCCCAAGGAGCGTGCCATGAACGCACCGCAACGCGTCTTTCGCCGCGCGCGCGCGGCCGATCTGCCCGCCATCGTGGCCATGCTGGCCGATGACGACCTGGGCGCCGGTCGCGAGGACGCCTCCGTCCCGCTGAACCCGCGCTATGTCGCCGCCTTCAAGGCAATTGAGCAGGATTCCAACCAATTCCTGGCCGTGGTTGAGCAGGATTCACAACTGGTGGGCTGTTTGCAGTTATCGTTCATACCCGGCCTGTCGCGGCTGGGCCTGTGGCGGGGCCAGATCGAAAGCGTGCGCATCGCGTCGGCGTTCCGCGGCGCGGGCCTGGGCCGCGCCATGTTCGAATGGGCCATCGAACAGTGCCGCAGCCAGGGCTGCGGGCTGGTCCAGCTCACCACGGACCGCGCGCGCCCCGACGCGCGCCGGTTCTACGAAAGCCTGGGTTTCAAGGCCAGCCACGACGGCATGAAGCTCAGCCTGTAATGTCTGATTCTGATTTTCGAAAGGAGCGCCCAATGCCCTTGCATGGCGAATACAAAGTCCCCGGCGGCAAACTGGTCGTCGCGGATCTGGAAGTGCGCGACGGCCGCCTGGCCGACGTGCGCATCAGCGGCGACTTTTTCCTTGAACCGCCCGAAGCGCTTGAAGCCATCAACCGCGGCCTGAACGGCATGCCTGCGGACGCCGGCGAGCTGGAACTCGCGGTGGCCGTGCAATCGGCCCTGCCGGCCGACGCCGAAATGTTCGGCTTCTCGGCTGAAGCCATCGCCGTGGTGCTGCGGAGGGCGCTGGCATGAGCCGCACCGACTGGAACGACTACGACTGGCAACTGATCCATGAAGGCCCGCAGCCGCCCGCGCTGCACATGGCGCTGGACGCAGTCATTACCGACGAAGTGGGCGCCGGCCAGCGGCCGCCCACGCTGCGCATCTGGGAATGGTCGGCGCCGGCCGTCGTGATCGGCCGCTTTCAATCGCTGAAGAACGAAGTCGATCCGGACGGCGCCGCGCGCCACGGCATCGAGGTGGTGCGCCGCGTGAGCGGCGGCGGCGCGATGTTCATCGAGCCGGGCAACTCCATCACCTATTCGCTGAGCGCTCCGCAGGCGCTGGTCCACGGCATGAGCTTCCAGGAGTCGTACGCCTTCCTGGACGCCTGGGTGCTGACCGCGCTGCAAGGCCTGGGGATCAAGGCCTGGTATCAGCCGCTGAACGACATCGCCTCCGACATCGGCAAGATCGGCGGCGCGGCGCAGGCCCGCCGCGCGGGCGCCGTGCTGCATCACGTCACCATGTCCTACGACATCGACGCCGACAAGATGGTCGAAGTCCTGCGCATCGGCCGCGAGAAGCTTTCCGACAAGGGCACCACCAGCGCCAAGAAGCGCGTTGACCCCCTGCGCACGCAGACCGGCCTGGCGCGCGAGGTCATCATCGACCGCATGGTGGAAACTTTTGCCGGCCTGCATCGTCTGACCCCGGGCAGCGTAGGCAGCGAAACGCTGGCGCGCGCCCAGGCGCAGGCGGACGAAAAGTTCTCCCGCGCCGAGTGGACAGGCGTCGTACCCTGACGGCGCCTCGGTTTTTGGAGGTAATTGCATGAGTCGCACATTCACGCCGCCCGGCGCGATACGCGGTCTGATCCTGAGCGCCGCCCTGCTGGCCATCGCCGGCTGCAGCAGCACGCCCCCCTCGAACATCACGCTGGCCGATTCCAACGCCCAATCGTCAGCCACGCCCCAAAAGGTGGGCGACCTGTCCACCGAGCGCATCAAGTGGGCGGCCAGCAAGCCGGGCTGCGAGGGCGACTGCCCGCGCATCGAGATCGACAGCGTGGCCTTCCCCGGCATCCCGAAGCTGACCGCGCTGGTGGACCACGTGCTCGCCTACATGACCGGCACCGACGCCAACCGGCGTGGCCCCTACGACACGCTGTCGGAATACACGAAGTATTTCTGGTCCACGGCGCGCCCGCGCGACGCGACCTACTTCAAGGCCAGCGTGAAGGACACGGTCGGCGACATCGTTGCCATCGAACTGCATACGGAGCAGTACCTGACCGGCGCCGCGCACGGCATCCCGGCCACGCAGTATCTGAACTGGGAGCGCAGCCGCGGCCGGGTGATGAGCCTGGACGAAGCGCTGATCCCGGGGCGGCGCGCCGAGTACGTCGCGGCCCTGCAGCGTGCGCACGCAAAATGGCTGACCGGCAACCCGGACGCCAAGCGCGACCCGGCGGCGTACAACAAAATGTGGCCGTTCCAGGAAAGCGACAACTTCGCGCTGACGCGGGACGGCATCGTGGTCAAGTACGACGCCTATTCCATCGCGCCGTATTCGCACGGCGAGCCAGAGTTGGCGATTTCGTACCAGGATCTGCGCGGCATTTTGAAGCCGGAGCTGCTGCCGGCCTCGTAAAGCCACTGCGGCGCCAGCGCGCTCAAACGAAAATGCCGGGCATCCGCCCGGCATTTTCTTGCGCCACAAATAGGAATCGCTCCTTGCGGAGCGATTCCTTTTTTTTGTCTCTCTCTGCCTCCTCGACGACGCGCCCGAGGGCGCATCGCCGATTCAGTCTTTACGGATACAGACCGCGCACCTGGCGCGCCTGGAGGATGCGCGTGCAAGCCACGATGAACGCGGCGGTGCGCAGCGTCACCTTGTGCTCGCGCGACACCTGCGCCACCGCGGCGTAGGCTTCGCGCATCAGGCGCTCGAGGCGCTGGTTGATCTCTTCTTCGCTCCAGAAGAAGCTGGAGAAGTCCTGCACCCACTCAAAGTAGCTGACCGTCACGCCGCCGGCGTTGGCCAGCACGTCCGGCACGACATAGACGCCGTTCTCGGCCAGGATGTCGTCCGCTTCCGGGGTCGTCGGGCCGTTGGCGCCTTCGACCACGATCTTGGCGCGCACCTTGGCGGCGTTGTCGACGGTGATCTGGCTTTCCAGGGCTGCCGGGATCAGGAATTCGGTTTCCAGCGTCCAGAACTCAGCCTTGTCCAGCGCCTGGCCGCCCGAGAAGCCGCCCACGCCGCCGGTCTGCGACACATGCGACAGCAGCTTGTGCACGTCCAGGCCAGCCGCGTTGTGCACGGTGCCGGTGTGGTCCTGCGCGGCAATGACCTTGGCGCCGGCTTCATGGAACAGACGGGCGGCGGTGCCGCCCACGTTGCCGAAGCCCTGCACGACGACGCGCGCGCCGGCCACATCGATGTTACGGTCGCGCGCGGCTTCGCACGCCACGACGAACACGCCGCGGCCGGTTGCCTCGACGCGGCCCAGGCTGCCGCCCAGCGCGATCGGCTTGCCGGTGACCACGCCGGTGGCGGTGGCGCCTTCGTTCATGGAGTACGTGTCCATCATCCAGGCCATGGTCTGGGCGTTGGTGTTCACGTCAGGCGCGGGAATGTCTTTCGACGGTCCGATGATGACGCCGATTTCGCTGGTGTAGCGGCGCGTCATGCGTTCGAGTTCCGAGGCGGAGAGCTTGCGCGGGTCGACACGGATGCCGCCCTTGGCGCCGCCGTACGGCAGGTTGACTGCGGCGTTCTTGACCGACATCCAGGCGGCCAGCGCCATCACTTCCGACAGCGTCACGTCCTGGTGGAAACGCACCCCACCCTTGCCCGGACCGCGCGACACGTTGTGCTGCACACGGTAGCCCTCGAAGTGGGCGATGGTGCCGTTGTCCAGTTCGATCGGCACATCGACGATCAGCGAGCGCTTCGGACGCTTCAGCGTCTCGACCCACCGGCTCAGGGAACCGAGGTACGGCGTGACCCGGTCGACTTGTTGCAGGTAATTACCCCAGGGGCCGAGGTCCTCGGCATTCAGATAAGACGGCAAGGCATGGGTGGGAGTTTGAGACATGAGCATGCTCTCCTGACAAAGTTGCGCCATTTTATCCACGAAAGTTATAGCGTCCCTATTTAAAGTTTAAATATTTTAAATAGGGACGCATTAACGTTGCGGATACCGAACGGGTCGCAGGCGGGCCCGGAAGCTGCACCTATCCTAAGCCGCGAAATTGGCGCCGTCCAGCCTGCGGCCGGGACACGCGGAGCGAAAAAAAGGCGGCCTCTTTTGGAAGACCGCCCTTTACATCCACGCCTGCCTTGCAGACCGCCCCCGGTTGTTGGACTCCCGGGTAAGACGCGCTTTCACCGTGTGCCACCGCGGCAAAGGCGTCGGACACCTCTGCCGCGCCGAATCACACGGACAGCAACTGCCACGCCAGACGCGCCGCCGCGCGCGCGCCATGGCCGTCGACGTCGAACTTGGGGTTGAACTCCGCCAAGTCCGCCAATCGGAGCTTGCCGCTCGCCTTGACCCGCAGGACGATTTCCTCGATCACGGCCATCGGCACGCCATAAGGCGCCGGCGCGGACACCCCCGGCATCACGGCGGCGGGCAGCACGTCCAGATCGATCGTCAGATACACGTGCCGCACCTTGGCCAGCAGCGCATCCACGTCGGCCAGCCGGGCTTCCAGATGACGCTCCTGCATGTCGCGGTCTTCGATCCACACGGCCCCGATTTCCGCGGCGCGGGCATAGAGCGCTGGCGTGTTGGCCAGCCGCGAGACACCCAGGCAGGCGTAGTGCAGGTCGCGCCCGCGTGCCTCGCTGTCTGTCGCGATCTGGTCGAACGGGGTGCCGGAACTGCCGGGACGGCCCGTGCGCAGATCGAAGTGTGCGTCCAGATTCAGCACCAGCACGGCGCCGGCGTCGCCGCGCGCGTCCAGCCAGCGGGCCAGTCCCTGGAAACTGCCCCAGGCGATTTCATGCCCGCCACCCAGGACGACCGGCCGCGCGCCCCGTCCCATCAGTTCGGCCAGACGCAGGCCCAGGCGTTCCTGCGCATCTTCGAGCTTGTCGCCGTGGCATTCGACGTCGCCGGCGTCCAGCAAGCGCGTAAGCGCATGCGCCGGCAGGCCCGCCAGATACTTGCGGATGCCCGCAGGCCCCGCGGCGGCGCCCACCCGGCCCTGATTGCGCGCCACGCCCGCATCACAGGCAAAGCCCAGCAGCACGGCCTCGCCCATCTCGCCCTGCCCCGCTTCGGCCTCGACGATGTGCGCGAGCCGGCGGGTGTCGCCCTGCTCGGCGCTGTCGTCGCGGGCCTTCCAGAGACTCTTGTCCAGTGTCGGGGCGCTCATGCTGCGGCTCCCGGACCGGCGCTCAGGACCGCCTGCAGGAATTCGCGGGTGCGGGCTTCGCGCGGCTCGCTGAAAATCACCTCCGGCGGGCCGGATTCCAGGATGACGCCGCCGTCCATCACGGCCACCACGTCCGCCACATCACGGGCAAAGCCCATCTCGTGCGTCACGACCATCATCGTCATGCCTTCGCGGGCCAGCAGCTTCATGACCTGCAGCACTTCGCCGACCAACTCCGGGTCCAGCGCCGAGGTCGGCTCGTCGAACAGCATGACCTGCGGCTGCATGGCGAGCGCGCGCGCAATGGCCACGCGCTGCTTCTGACCGCCGGACAGGCTGGCGGGCATGGCCGCCATCTTCTGCGACAGCCCCACCTTGTTGAGCAAGTCGGCTGCCAACGCATTGGCCTGTTCGCGGCCCATGCCCAGCAGCGTGCGGGGGCCGACGGTCACGTTGTCCAGCACCGACAGATGCGGGAACAGATTGAAGCCCTGAAACACCATGCCCACCTGCGTGCGCAACTGGTTCAGTTCGGCTTCGGGCAACATCGCCCCGTCTTCCTGCAGCGTCTGGCCGCAGATATCGACCGTGCCGCGCTGGGCGACTTCCAGCCCGTTGCAGCAACGCAGCAAGGTGCTCTTGCCCGAGCCGCTGGGCCCGATGACCACCACCACCTGCGACTTCAGCACATCGAAATCGATGCCGCGCAGGACGGCGTGATCGCCGTAGGATTTGTGCAGGCCGCGGATGCGGATCATTTCCTGACCTTCGATGACGAGGCTCATTGCACCATTCCTCCCGCGCGCAGACGATGCTCGATCTTGCGCAAAATCACCATGGCGGTCGTGGTCAGCGCCAGATAGATCAAAGCCACCACCAGGTAGGTTTCCAGCGAGCGATACGACACGCTGATGATCTTCTGCCCTTCGTGCATCAGATCGTGAATGGTCAACAGCGAGACCAGCGCCGAGTTCTTGATGAGCGCGATGAACTCGTTGCCCAGCGGCGGAATCATGCGCACGAATGCCTGCGGCAGGATGATGATGCGCATCGCCTGGCCGGACGACATGCCCAGCGAGCGCGCCGCCTCCGTCTGGCCGCGATCCACCGACTGGATCGCGCCCCGTACGATCTCCGACACATAGGCCCCGGAATACATACCCAGGCCCAGCACGCCGCAGGCGAACGCCGGGAGCGTCACGCCGAACTGCGGCAGGCCGAAGAACCAGATGAACAGCTGCACCAGCAGCGGCGTGCCCCGGAAGAACAGCAGGTACGTGCTGCAAAGGTGGTAAGTGATGCGGCGCTGCGGGTTGAGGCGGCCGATCCCGACCAGCAGCCCCATCACGCAGCCCAGCAGCAAGGCGCCGGCGGTCACCTCGATGGTGACCAGCGCGCCTCGCATCAGCGCGTCGAAGTCGGCGAAGACGGGTGAAAATTCCAGATTCATTTCGCGGGCGCCTCGAACCACTTGTTCACGATGGCCTGGTAGCTGCCATCGGCCTTGAGCTTCTTCAGCGCGGCGTTCAGGTCGCGCGTGAGCTCAGGTTTGTTCTTGGGCACGGCGATGCCATAGTCCTCGGTGGTGACCTGATCGTTCAGCACGGTCAGGCCGTTGGTGCTCTGCGCGAACAGCTTGGCGGCGGGCTTGCCCGTCACCGCGGCATCGGCGCGGCCGATCTGCACCAGGTTGAACATCTCCTGGTTCTTTTCGACTTCCACGCGCTGCACCTTGGGGAAATGCTCTTTCAGGTAGTTCACCGACTTCGTGCCGACCTGCACCGACACCTTGCGGCCATCCAGATCCTTGATCGACTTGATGGGGCCGTCGGCCTTGGTCAGGACCACCAGGCCGCCCGCGTAGTACGGATCGGTGAAATCGACGACCTTGCTGCGCTCCGGCGTGATGTAGATGGCGGACACCGCGATGTCGGCGCGGCCGGCCTGCAGCGCCGGAATCAGGCCCTTGAAGTCGATGTCGATCCATTCAACCTTCTTGCCCATCGCGCCGGCCAGCGCTTCGACCAGCTCGATGTCAAAGCCGGTGCGTTTGCCGTCCTTGACGAATTCCATCGGCGGGAAGGTGGCGTCGGTGACGGCGCGGATCGTTTCCTGGGCGTGCGCGGCGCCGGCGGCCCAGGCGAGGCTCAGGGTCAGGGCGGCGGACAGCAGGGTGCGGCGAGTGGTCATGGTGGGGTCCTATGGAGGTGGGTGCGACAGGTGGTACGAAGGTGGGTACGACGATCGTTGCGGCCAGGTACGGGCTAAGCGATGAAGCAGGTGAAACAGGTATTCGATAAGGCGGACAACACGGCGTCAGGCGGCCTTCAGGCGCTCCGAGATGCGGCGGGCGGCCGCGAGGGTCATCTCGATCAGCGCGTCTGGATGCTGCGCGGCGCGGGTGGACGGCGCCATCAGCGTGATCGAAGCCACAGCCTGGTTCGCCCGTTGAAAGATCGGCACGCTCACGCCCCAGACACCGGCGTCGACTTCGCTGTCGGTCACGGCATAGCCCTGCGCGCGGATGGCCTCCAGCTCCCCGGTCAGGCGGGCGGCATCCACGCCGGCCTCGTCGGCCAGATAGGTCAGCGCAGCCTGCAGGCGGGCCTGCGGCATGAACGCCAGGAGCGACTTGGCCGACGCGCCGCGCGCCAGCGGCAGCCCGCGCCCTTTGGTGAACGAGCAGCGCAGCGGATGCTGGCTTTCCACCATGTCCAGGCACACGGCCTGGTCCTTCACGGCGACAAGCAGGCCGATGGTTTCGCCGGACGACGCGGCCAGCGCCGCCATGTCGGGTTGCGCTTCGTGAATCAGGAACGACGACTGGTCAAAGCCCCAGGCAAGCTGCACGCACAGCGGGCCGGGTCCGTACTCGCCTTCGTGTTCGGCGACGAATCCCCAGCGCTTGAGGAGCGCGATCTGCCGGTAGAGCGTGCTCTGCGCCAGGCCCGTTTTCTCGGCCAGCGCGGCAATGCTGAGCGGGCCGTCGTGCCGGGCCAGGGTGGCCAGCACATACAGGACGCGATCCGCGCCCGCCCCGACAGACGATTCCGACATGAAGATTCAACTCCCAGCAATATGGGAGCGAGATTATCAATTTGTGGCGGTTTCACTTCTGATTTTTCCCATCGATTGAGAATCGCAAGGGAAAACCCCGCCGTGAGGCGGGTTTTGATGGGCAGGCAGCGGGATGTTTTCGCATCTACCGGGCGTTCGTCAAGGCGCGGGGGGCTTCTCGTAATCCGACAGCCCGACGCCGGAGACGCCCTTCACACCGCCCGCGGGCGCCGCAGCAGCCGGCGCCGGCGGGGCCGCAT
>NZ_DIEJ01000062.1:0-33507 GCF_002418565.1 Achromobacter sp. UBA5777
TGCCGCGCTGCTGGCGCGGGGCGCCGACGCCGACGCGCTGGGGGTAGCGCGCTGCGTCGCGTGCGGATCGCCCGATGCCGCGCGTCTCGTTGCCCAAGCCTGCGGCGAGGGCATTGCCGAAGCGTATGCGCAGGTCCGCGATTCGATGGCCACCCGCTATCAGGAAGACCTCAAGCGCGTGCGCGCCGGCAAGCTGGGCCACTATCTGGGCGCGGACGGTTTGGCGGCGCGGGTCGCGAATCTGCGGGAATTCTCCCTATGAATCGTCTTGCCGCCGTGTTGGCGCTGTCGATCGTGCTGTGCAGTCCGGCGGTTTGGGCCACCGGCAAGCCATCGTTCGATTGCGCCAGGGCACGGACCGCGGTCGAGAAGGCGATCTGCGCCGATGGCGAGTTGGCCGAACAGGATGCCAGCATCGCGAAACACTTCGGCAGGGCCAGAATGACCTTCGATCCGGCGACGGGCAAGGCGCTGACGGAAGACCAGCGGTGGTTCGTCAAGGTGCGGGACGAGGCCTATGCGTCGCCGCCCGGCAACGACCCGCCTCAAAAGGAACTGGCAGACCGGTTGAAGTATCGCGACGCCTTTCTGTCGTCGCTGGTGCTCAAGCGCCGTCAAGGTTTTGAAGGCGATTGGGAAAACCTCGCCGGTGGCATTTCGATCAAACGGCAGCCGGATGGCAGCCTGGCATTCGACGGCTCCGCGGCGCATCCGGAAAATGGCCGCTGGGTGTGCGACGTGCGCGGCGCGGGCGCGGTCAAGAACAATGCGGTGGTTATCGAGACGGTCGACGCCGAGGGCTGGACGCTGACGTTGTCGCGCAGGGGATACGGTCTCGTGCTGTCCGAAAACCCGCCGGCCGAGGCCGCCGACGCAGCCAGCCGGCCCTATTGCGGCCTGAACGGCGCGCTCGGCGGCGTTTACTATCCGGTTTCAAGGCCTTGATCGGCGCGCCGCCGCCGCGACTAGAATGTCATTCCGAATCGCAGTGAACACGTTCTTGTTTTGAAAGGACAGGCGTGACCATCCCGTATTTGCGCCGGCTGACCGCTGTCAGCCGTAGCCCGCAAGCCAATCGCCATCTTGCCTATCTGCTGACCTTCACCGCCGGCGCCGTCAACGCGGGCGGGTTCCTGGCGGTCCAGCAGTACACCTCCCACATGTCCGGCATCGTGTCCATGATGGCCGACCACATGGCGCTTGGGGGGGTGATCGTGGTGCTGCAAGGGCTGGCGGCCCTGGTGTCGTTCATGGCGGGGGCGGCCAGCTCGGCCTTTCTGATCAACTTCGGGCGCAGGTCCCGGCTGGCCAGCGAGTACGCGCTGCCGTTGCTGCTCGAGGCCGTGCTGCTGCTGATCTTCGGTCTGCTGGGCGCCAACCTTGAGACGCTGCGCTGGTTCTACGTGCCCGGCACGGTGATGCTGCTCTGCTACATCATGGGTCTGCAGAACGCGATGATCACCAAGGTGTCGCGGTCCGAAATCCGCACCACGCACGTGACGGGCATGGTGACCGACATCGGCATCGAGCTTGGCAAGCTGTTCTACTGGAACGTCGCGAAGGGCGACCCGCAGTCAATGCCGCGGGTGCTGGCCGACCGCGGCAAGCTCATCGTGCTGAGCCTGATGGTGACCTTGTTCTTCGTGGGCGGCGTGACGGGCGCGTATTCGTTTTTCAACTTCGGCTTCGGGTCGACCTGGCCGCTGGCATTGCTGCTGATGCTGCTGGCCGCGGTGCCGATCCTGGACGATATCCGCAGCTTCATGCATCGCGCGTAGCGGGCCCTCTCTACCGCTTCGATTTGACCGCAGCGGAATGGCTCAGAAACACCTGCAGCGCCGCCAGCGTTTCATAGTGCAGGCGTTCGAAACGGGCGTCCTTGACCGGGTCCTTAATGGCGTAACCCTTGGCGTCCCGTGAATAGGGTTCGCCCAGCAATTGACCGATGTCGACCTGGTAGTAGCTGGAGTCCCCATACGGGCGCTTGCCGTCGATGTAGGGCATGGGCCAAAAGCGGTCCCCTTCGCGCAAAACCGCGCCCAGCGCCTGATCGTCCACTTCGCGCCAGACCGCGGCGCGCAGCAGGACAAGATGCTCCTTGCGTAGATTGAACATGCCCTGCGCATCCACGCCGCTCTCGGGAAAGTCGAAAGCTTCGCGCATTTCAGCCGGCACGGCATATCTGCCGGGTTGCAGCCTGCCGATGGATTGCACATAGCGCGGGACCAGACGGCAGACTTCGGCCAGCCGCCGGATGGCCAGCGCATTGTCGGTTGTCTTCAGCGCGCCGCGTGCCGTGGCTAGCGTATCGGCGCCGCCAAGCAGTGGTTGCTCGAAATCGATGCCGGGCGCGCCGGATTCGACCGGCATCCATTGCACCCGCACCAGGCGCACCAAGGCCGCGTGCTGAGGGGTGTAGGACAGGCTGGCGTCCGGCGCCGCATAGACCTTGCGGACGATGGCATCGCGGGCGGGTGAGGCCAGGGCGCGCAGCGGCGCGGCAATCAGGCTGCCCAGCATCAGCAGCAGGGGACGACGGTTCATGGGGTCTCCGGGCGCATTGGCCCTATTGGGGCAGGGTTGCCAACTGGGTTTCGGTGAAGGCGTAGCTGGGCTGCAGGTGTAGCGCGGCCTCGTAGGAGTTGCGGGCGTCTGCCAGACGCCCAAGCCTGCGTTGCAGGTTGCCCAGATTCGTCAGGATCAGTGCGCTGGCCGGCTTGGCGCG
Source organism: Achromobacter sp. UBA5777 (assembly GCF_002418565.1). NCBI lineage: Bacteria > Pseudomonadati > Pseudomonadota > Betaproteobacteria > Burkholderiales > Alcaligenaceae > Achromobacter > Achromobacter sp. UBA5777. Next base: position 2,726 of record NZ_DIEJ01000062.1, read on the forward strand.
CACGGCCTTTTCAAAGGCGCTCAGCGCTTCCTCCGGGCGGTTCAACGCATCCAGCACCGACGCCTGCAGGTTGTAGCCGATGCTCCAGCCAGGAAACTTTGCGGTCAGCACCTGCGTTGTCGCCAGCGCGTTGGGCAGGTCCGCGCGCTCGGCCTGCGCGCCCGCCTTGTTTACATACGCCCATCTGTTGTCGGGATTCAATGCGATGGACTGCTCGAACAGCGCCAGCGCCGCCGCCATGTTGCCTTGCTGACCGTGCAGCTTTCCCAGGAACAGCCTGATGTCGGCGTCGGCGGGCGCCTGCCGCGCCATGTCTTCAGCAATGCGCTGCGCCTCCTGGCGATTGCCGGCTCGCAGCGCGGCGGAGACTTGCGCGTTCTGCGCCTGCAGGGCAGGGGGCCACTGCTGGATGCGCGCACGCAGGGCGTCGTTCTCCGCCCGCAGCTCTGCAAGATAGGCGTCGTCCAGCTGCGACGCGTCCTGGGCAATGGCCGGCTGGCCCATCAGAACGCTGGCCAGAAGCAACGGAGAGAAAAGATGGATGCGAAGCGCTGCAAGCATGAGAAGGGCCGCCGGGCGTCATGTCGGGCCCATACGATACCGGAACCCTTGCGGACGAAGCGACGGCGGGGCGGCCGCGCCCGACATTTCAGACCAGCACTACAATGCCCGAGCGCGTATTGCATACGATCAGGCGCCACGGCAACGGCCGGAGGTACGCTGATTTCGGCGGTTGCGACACGTATTCATAGGAGGAGCAGACAAGTCATGGACGCGGAATTCTGGCTGGAACGGTGGCGCGAAGGGCGCACGCATTTTCATCAGGCTCGGATCACGCCGCTATTGCAGAAGTACTGGCCGACGCTTGACGTCCCCAAGGGCGGCAAGGTGCTGGTCCCGCTTTGCGGCAAGTCGCTGGACATGGTGTGGCTGGCCGCGCAGGGCCATCAGGTGCTGGGGGCAGAGCTCTCGCAGCTTGCGGTGGAGCAGTTCTTCACCGAAAACGAATTGCGGCCGGTCAAGCACGAGTCCGCATACGGCACGCACTACGTGGCCGGCAACATTGAAATCGTCTGCGGAGACATCTTCAAGTTGGATGCGCAGGTGCTGTCGCATTGCGTGGGCGTGTTTGACCGCGCGGCGCTCGTCGCGCTGCCGGACGCGATGCGGGCAAACTACGTGCGCCACGTCTACGGGCAGTTGTCGCCGTCCTATCGCGGCCTGCTCATCACCTTGGACTATCCGCAGGAAGAGATGGCAGGCCCGCCGTTTTCCGTGGTTGACAGCGAGGTGCAGGCAATCTTCTCGGGCGTGTCGCCCGCCGTCATCATCGACCGCCGCGATATCCTCGATAAGGAACCCAAGTTCCAGTCCGCCGGCGTCAGCCGCCTGGACACGGTGGTTTACCGATTGGGCGTGCAGGCCTGATCGTTTCGCTGGAAAGGCCATGAAAAAGCCCGTTCAATCGAACGGGCTATTTTTTGCGTGAGGGTTTTACGGGCTAGGTCATCAGCCAGCCGCCCGCCACGTCCAGCACCTGTCCAGTCACGAACCTGGCCTGATCGGACGCGAAGAACAGGCAGGCATCCGCCACTTCCTCGGGGGTGCCCAGGCGCCGCAGCGCAGTCACCGCCGCCACCGCGTCGTTGATTTCCTGCGGCACGCTTTTCAGCAGCGGTGTGCTGATCCGGCCGGGCGCCAGCGCGTTCACGGTCACTTGATGTTCGCCGAGCTCGGCGGCCCAATGCCGCGTCAGCCCGATCAGCCCGGCTTTGGTGGCCGCGTAATGCGCCGCCACGATATCGCAGTACGCCTTGCCGGCCACCGACGACATGTTGATGACGCGCCCCTGCCGTGCCTGCACCATGTGCGGCGTGGCCAGATGCGTCATGTAGAACACGCTGTTCAAGTTCACGGAGACGACGTTGTTCCACTCCGCCGGCGGCATCTCCCATACCTTCAGTGCGCGGCCGTTCGTCTTGGGCGAGATGCCGACGTTGTTGATCAGGACAGTGGCAGCGCCCAGCTCGCGCGTGATGCGGTCATAGGCGGCCTGGCACTGGTCGAAATGGGCGACGTCGGTGGGCACGAAGCACACGTCGTGACCACGCTTCTGGAGTTCCTTCTCGTAGGCTTGCCCGGCCTGCGCATTGAAGTCGACGAGACCCACGCGGCCCCCTTCGGCCAGAAACGCCTCGACGATGGCCGAGCCGATGCCGCCGACCGCGCCCGTGACAATGATGGTCTGGCTGGTAAAGCGCGCGTTCATGGCCGCACCTGCAGCATGATCTTGCCGATGTGCTTGCTGCTTTCCATCAGTGCGTGAGCGCGCGCGGCCTCGGCCAGCGGGAAGACCTCGTGGATCAGGGGCAGACACTTTCCCTGCTCCATGAGCGGCAGCACCTTCTGCACAAGCGATTGCGCGATGGCGCCCTTGTCTTCGTCGGAGCGCGGTCGCAGCGTGGATCCGGTGAATTGCAGCCGCTTGGTCATGATGGGCAGGGCGTCGATCTCGGCCTTGCTGCCCTCCAGGAACGCAATCTGCACCAGCCGCCCGTTCAGCGCCAGCAACCGCAGGTTCTTGTTGATGTAGGCGCCGCCCACCATGTCCAGGATCACGTCGACGCCGGCGTTGCCCGTGCCCTCGCGCACGGCGGCCTCGAAGTCCGCGTCGCGATACTGCACGGCATGATGTGCGCCGGCTTTCAGGCAGGCGTCCGCCTTCTCAGCGTTGCCCACGGTGGTCCAGACCTCTGCGCCGAATGCGCGCGCGAGCTGGATTGCCGTCAAGCCGATGCCGCTCGAGCCGCCGTGGACCAGAAACTTTTCGCCTGCGGCCAAGCGGGCGCGGTCGAACACGTTGGTCCAGACGGTGAAGTAGTTTTCGGGAACGGCCGCGGCCGTCAGCAGGTCCAGACCGCGCGGCACCGGCAGGCAGTGGCGCTCGTCGGCCAGGCAATACTGGGCATAGCCGCCGCCCGGCGTCAGCGCGCAGACCTGGTCGCCGGCCTTCAAGCCTTGCACCTCGGGACCGGCCGCCACGACGGTGCCCGAGACTTCCAGGCCCAGATAGGGCGAGGCGCCGGGGGGCGGGGGATAGGATCCAGAGCGTTGCAGCACGTCCGGGCGGTTGACGCCCGCGTAGGCCACTTCGATCAGCACCTGGCGGCCCGTGGGCGCTTCCATGTCGCGCTCGGCGATGCGCATGCAGTCGGGCGCGCCGCCCTTGCCGTGGTCGATGAATGTGCAGCGTAAAGACATGAGACGTTTGTCCTTGGATTTCAATGGCCCAGGTAGGCCTTCTTGACGTGGGGGTCGCTGAGCAGTTCCGCGCCCGTGCCCGTGCGCACGATCGCGCCGTTTTCCAGCACATAACCGCGATCCGCCAGCCGCAGCGTGCGGAATACGTTCTGCTCCACCAGCAGCACCGTCACGCCGTGCGAGGTGACGTCGCGGATGATGTCGAACATCTGCTGCACCAGCAGTGGCGACAGCCCCAGCGAGGGTTCGTCGAACACCAGCAGCTTCGGGTCCGCCATCATGCCGCGCGCAATCGCCACCATCTGCTGCTCGCCGCCCGACAGCGACCCGGCGTACTGGCTCAGCCGCTCCTTCACGCGCGGGAAGATGCGCAGCACCTCGTCGAGCTTGCGTTCGACGATCGGCCGCGCCGCGCGCTTGTACGAGCCCATGAGCAGGTTGTCCCGCACGGTGAAGTGCGGAAACAGCTGGCGGCCTTCGGCAATCATGGTGATCCCGGCATCCACGATGTCGTAGGGTTCGCGGTTCGTCAGGTCCTGGCCTTCGAATTCCACCTTGCCCTGCGTGGCGGTGATCACGCCGCACAGCGTCTTGAGCGTGGTCGTCTTGCCCGCGCCGTTGGCGCCGATCAGCGTGACGATCTCGCCCGCGTTCACCTCGAAATTCAGGCCGTTGAGCACCTGACTCTTGCCATAGCCCGACGTCAGATTCGACACCTTAAGCATCCTGATACTCCTTGCCCAGATAGGCTTCGATGACGGCGGGGTTCTCGACCACGTCCTTGGGCGCGCCGCTGACCAGCACGCCACCTTCGTTCAGGACGATGATGCGGTCGGACAGCGCCATCGTGGCCTGCATCATGTGTTCGATCAGCAGCACCGAAACGCCCGAATCGCGGATGCGGCGGATCATCTGGATGGATTTCTCGATGTCTGTGGGGTTCAAGCCCGCCATCACTTCATCCAGCAGCAGGATGCGCGGCTTGATCGCCAGCGCACGCGCCACTTCCAGACGCTTCATGCCGCCCACGGTGAGGCTGCGCGCTTCAGTGTTCAGATACTTCACCAGGTCGGTCTGCTCGGCCACCTTCAGGGCGATCTGCTCGGCTTCGTCGCGGTCCGACGTGTGAATGAACGCGCCCAGCATGATGTTTTCCAACACCGTCAGCCCCGTGAACGGCTTGGCGATCTGGAACGTGCGGCCCAGGCCCTTGTGCGCGAAGGCGTCGGGCGTCTTGCAGGAGACCCAATTGCCTTGCTCGTCGCGCATCGTGATGTCGCCTTTGTCCGGCGACAGAAAGCCAGACAGCAGGTTGAACACCGTGGTCTTGCCCGCGCCGTTGGGGCCGATCATGCCCAGGATTTCGTGCTGGTTGAGCGTCAGCGATACGTCGTTCGTGGCGCGCAGACCGCCGAAGCTCTTGAACAGTCCCTCCGCCTTCAGGACCGGCTGCTCGGTGCGGGTGGCGTTACGGATGCGGACCTCGTCGGCCAGCTTGAGCTTGGCCGGCGGCGTGCCCAGATAGGGCAGGCGCGCCAGCATGCGCTCGATGAAGGGCCCGAACGCACCCGCCAGCCCACGCGGAATGGTCAGCACCACCGCGACCAGGATCAGGCCGTAGATCAACCCGTGCATGCCGTTGCCGACGCTGCTGAGCCAGCCGCGCGCCAGTTCCGCGATCGGCAGCACCAGGAAGGTGCCCGCGATCGGGCCGGAAACGGTGCCGAGCCCGCCGATCAGCGCAAACATCGCGACCTGGATGGACAGCTCCAGCGAGAACGCTGAGCTGGGATCGACGAAGGTCAGGTAGGTGATGTGGAACGTGCCGATGATGCTGGTCAGCACGGCGGACACCACGGCGGCGATGATCTTCACGCGCACGGTGTGGATGCCCACGGCCAGCGCGGCATCCTCGCGTTCGCGGATCGCGATCAGGTAGTGTCCGATGCGCGACTTGCGGATGTACCACGAGACCCACGTCACCAGCACGAACAGACCGAACGCGATGATGACGTAGTTGATCTTCTCGCGGAACACGATCCACGCCCAGCCGATGTTCAAGGGCAGGCTGATGCCGCTGGAGCCGCCGGTCCAGCTTTCCTCGTGGATGACCAGAAGGCGCACCACTTCCAGGATGGCGATGGTCGCCAGCGCAAAGAAGGGTCCGCGCAGGCGCAGCGTGGGATAGCTGATCAGGATGGCGACGGCTGCGGAAATAGCCGCGCCCGCAAACATGCCGATCCACGGCGAGATGCCGAAGTTCTGCGTCAGCAGCGTGGCCGTGTAGCCGCCGATGCCATAGAACACCGCATGTCCAAGGGACAACTGGCCGGCATAGCCGCCCACGATGTTCCAGGCGACCGACAGCGCGGAAAACACGAACAGCAGGACAAAGAGGTTGGTCCAGAAGGGCGTGCCCATGACGACGGGCACGAGGAACATCGTGATCAGCAGGATGAGGCTGACGTAGGCTTTGGGGTGTCGAAAGTCGGGAAACACGTCTTGCTCCTTGTTGTTCTGGTCACTCTGTACCGACACCGAACAGACCGTTCGGCTTCAGGACAAGGATCAAGAGGAAGATCCCGAAATAGACGACCTCCTTCAGGTCGGGCGCGATGTAGAAGCCCGCCAGCGTGTCGACGATGCCGATGATCATGGAGCCGGCGACGGCGCCATATAGGCTGCCGAGGCCGCCCAGCACCACGATCACGAATGCGGTCAGCACGAAGTAGGTGCCCACGGTGGGGAACACGGGGTACTGCGGCGCCAGCAACCCCGCGGCGATGCCGACGAAGGCCGTGCCCAGCCCGAAGGCGATGGCGTAGACGTTGTTGACGTTCACGCCCATCAGCGTGGCGGCGTAGCGGTGCTGTGCCACAGCCCGCAACGCGCGGCCCAGGTAGGTGCGGTGCATGAACAGGTGCAGCAGGACGGCTAGCGTCAGGCCGATGATGAACGTGACGAGCTGGCCCGTGACCATCGAGAACGGACCGAATTCGATGGCGTTGGTGCCCAGTTCGACCGGCGCACGATAGACGTTGGCGCCAAAGATCACCAGCGCCAGGTTCAAGAGGATGGTGGACACGCCCACCGTGGCGAAGATCTGGATGTGTTGATCCGCATGAAGCAGCGGCTGGATGATGCCCTTCTGCGTCAGCGCGCCCAGGGCGAACAGAATGACGGCCACCGGAATCAGACCCGCGTAGGGGTGGACGCCGAACTGCGCCGCGATCAGATAGACCATGTACATGCCGATCATCAGGAACTCGCCGTGCGCGAAGTTCACGACGCGCACGACGCCGAAGATGAGCGTCAGGCCCAGGCTGATGATCGTGTATGCGCCGCCCAGCAACAGGCCGTTGATGACCAGTTGAATGAATAATTCCATTGTGCAACCTCTAAGTGCGGGAAGCGCCCCGTCCCTGTCCCGCAGCGTCCAGGGGCGGGGCGCTCAGGCCCCGGGTATGACCGGCCGCGCACCGGGAGCGTAAGGCTCCGGCGCCCGGCCGCTGGCATCGCGCTTTATTTCTTGAAGATGGGCTTGCCGAGTGCGAGGTTTTCCGGGCCGATGGTGACCAGCTTGCCGTCTTGCCACTGCATCACGTAGAAGGTCGAGGCGTTGTTCTGCCCGTCTTCGCCGAAGTCAAAGCCCCAGCCGTTGGCCGTCTGACCGGCGGGTTTCTTGTAGGCCAACACCGCGGCGCGGATCTTGTCCTTGTCCGTGGACTTGGCGTTGCCGATGGCTTCAAAGAAGGCCTTGGCGCCGACGTAGTTGGTCAGGCTGTGGCCGGATTGCGGATCGCTCTTGTAGGTGGACTTGTAAGCTTCGAGGAACTTGTCCAGGCCCGGCGCGCCGGCCGGATTGATGGACGATTGCGGGAAGTCCAGGTCGAACACGCCGTTCATGTCGGCGCCCACAGCCTTGGCGGTGTCGGCCAGCGAATAGCCGCCGCCCGCGCCGATCACGACCTTGGGCTTGAAGCCCGCCGCGCGCGCCTGGCTGAAGAACAGGATGGCGTCATTCTGGTAGGCCGTCTGCAGCACCACGTCGGCCTTCGCGCCCTTCAGGCGCAGGATCAGCGAAGACAAGTCGACGGTCTTGGCCGAATACGGCAAGACCTCCACCACGTTGTAGCCAAGTTCCTGCGCGCGCTTCTTCTCGGTGGCCGCCACGTCGGTGCCATACGGGCCGTCTTCGTGGATGATGCCGATCTTGATGTCCTTCGGGTTCAGGCCCATGCCCGGCGCAATGGTGTCATGCAACGCGTTCACCACCGACACGCCGTACAGCGCAGTGTTGGGGTTGCTGCGGAACAGGTACTTGTAGTTGCGCGTGGTGATCTTGTGGGCGGTGGCGCCCAATTCGAAGTAGGGCACGCCCGCCAGCTCTGTCACAGGCGAGGCCGCGTATGAAATGCCGGACGCGTAGCTGCCAAACACCCCGACCACGTTGGCCGAGATCAGGCGCTTGGTCTCGGACACCGCCTGGGTCGGGTCGACGGCGTCGGCCTTGATGATTTCGATCTTCTCGCCGTTGATCCCCCCGGCCGCGTTGATCTCGTTAACGGCCAGTTCCAGACCGCGATAGCTTTCCTGTCCAAGCAGCGCAAGCGCGCCGCTGAACGGGAATAGCGCGCCTACCTTCATGTCGGCCGCTGCGGTGCCGCTTGCCAGCGCGCCGCATACACCCAGCGCCAAAACAATTTTGTTGAACTTGAACACTGTCTACGCTCCTTTGTTGGTATGGATGCGGACTGGATACTGCGTTCCGTCCGTCTTTTGATATATATGATATATGCGCCGGCGGGGCGAGAAACCCTCGCCTTGGATTCTAGTAGCGGTCGCTTCATGCCGAATCAGGGAATTCCCTGAAACCGCATGAATAAAGCCTCAGCGGCCGATACACGAGAAAATGCGCACTTGATTCCGTCAGGCGAACGACGCTTTTTGGATGAGGCGTCACATGCAAGACGGACCACAGGATAGCTGGTTTTATCATATATCGTATATGATGATTCGCACTTATAAGAACGATCCGAGGAGACAAAAGCATGTTTGAGGAAGTGGATTTCACCGGCAAGAAAGTACTTATCACCGCCGGCGCCTATGGGCTGGGCCTGGAAATGGCCAAGGTCTTTCACCACGCGGGCGCTACCGTGTTCGTGTGCGACGTCAACGAGGAACGGCTGGCCGCGTTGCCCACGGAACTGCCCGGCGTGCAGGTGGCGCGGGCTGACGTGTCCGACGAAGCCAGTGTTGAACAGCTGTTTACCGCCGTCCGCCAATCGCTAGGCGGCCTGGATATCCTGATCAACAACGCCGGCGTGGCCGGCCCCACGGGTTTCGTCGAAACGCTTTCCAAGGCGGACTGGGACCGAACGCTCGCCGTCAACATCACCGGCCAGTTCCTGTGCGCGCGTCAGGCCATTCCCTTGCTCAAGGAATCAAAGGCCGGCGTGATGATCAATCTCTCTTCGGCGGCAGGGCATCTTGGCTTTGCCGGCCGGTCGGTGTATTCCGCCTCCAAATGGGCGGTCATCGGGTTCACCAAGTCGCTCGCGATCGAACTGGGCGGGCATGGCATTCGCGTCAATGCCATTCTTCCCGGCGCGGTGGAGGGGCCTCGGATCCGCGCGGTCATCGCCGCCAAGGCCGATACGCTGGGACGTCCGGTCGAAGAGATCGCGGCACAGTACGAAAACCAGGCTGTGCTCGGCCGTATGGTCACCGCGCGCGACATTGCCAACATGGTCCTGTTCAATGCCAGCGAAGCGGCGCGCAGCGTGACAGGCCAGGCCATCGTCGTGGACGGCTTCACGCAGAAACTCTACTGATGGCCGCGGACCACATGCCGCGGCGCGCGGCCATCATTGGAACGGGACTGATCGGGCAAGGGTGGGCCATCGTGTTCGCGCGTATGGGCTGGGAAGTGCGGCTTCATGATGTGAACGCTGCGATGCTTGCCGAAGCGCGTGCGCTCATCCTGCAACAGCTTCGCGTGCTGGAAACACAGGGCCTGCTCGACAACGTGGATGCCATCGTCGACCGCGTGCAGGTGTCGGCCAGCCTGCAAGAGGCATTGCTGGGCGCCAGCTACGTCCAGGAGAATTCCCCGGAAAACGTCGAGATCAAGCGCGCGCTGTTTTCTGAACTGGACGCGCTGGCCGAACCGCAAGCCATCATCGGCAGCTCGACGTCCAGCATTCCGGCCAGCCAGTTCACCGAGCATCTTGCCGGCAGGCATCGGTGCCTCGTGGCGCATCCGGTCAATCCGCCGTACCTGATTCCGGTCGTCGAACTGTGCCCGGCGCCTTGGACCAGCCCCGAAGCGCTGTCCGGCGCGCGCGACGTGATGACCGGCATCGGCCAGAAGCCCGTGCTCGTGCGGCGCGAAATCGAAGGCTTCATCCTGAACCGCCTGCAAGGCGCGTTGCTGCAGGAAGCCTTCCGGCTGGCAAGCCAGGGCATCGCCAGCGCCGAAGACATCGACACCACGGTCAAGGACGGGCTGGGTCTGCGCTGGTCGTTCATGGGACCCTTTGAAACCATCGACCTGAACGCGCCGGGCGGCCTCGCGGATTATTGCCGCCGTTACGGCGGGCTCTATCAGTCCATTGGCGCGAGCCAGGGCGATTGCGTGGCCTGGGAAGGCGCGCTGGTCGACGCGCTATCCGACGAGCGGCGTGCGCTGCTGCCCACCGAAGAACTTGCCGCGCGCCGCTTCTGGCGCGATGAAAAGCTGATGCGCCTCATGCGTCACAAACAACACGGAGACAACAATGGCTAAGCCCAAACAGAAAGTCGTCATCACCTGCGCCGTAACGGGCGCGATCCACACGCCCAGCATGTCGCCGCACCTGCCGGTAACCGCCGACGAGATCGCCGAAGCGGCCATCGGCGCGGCAAAGGCCGGCGCCGCCGTCCTGCACCTGCACGCGCGCGATCCGCAGACGGGCAAGCCTTCGCAGGACCCGGCGCTGTTCAAGCCCTTCCTTGAGCGCATCAAGCGCGAGACCGACGCCATCATCAACATCACCACCGGCGGCAGTCCGCACATGACGGTGGAAGAGCGCATGCGGCCGGCCACCACGTTCCAGCCGGAGCTGGCGTCGCTGAACATGGGCTCGATGAACTTCGGTCTCTTTCCGATGCTTGACCGCTTCTCGGAGTTCAAGCACGACTGGGAGCGCGAGCACCTGGAGAACAGCCGCTCGCTCATCTTCCGCAACACGTATCAGGACATTGAATCCATCCTGACGCTGGGCAATGCCAACGGCACGCGGTTCGAGTTCGAGTGCTATGACATCAGCCACCTCTACAACCTGGCGCATTTCGTGGACCGCGGCCTGGTCAAGTCGCCGCCCTTCATCCAATCGGTATTCGGCATCCTGGGCGGCATCGGCCCGCACCCTGAAGACCTGATGCACATGAAGCGCACGGCGGACCGTCTCTTTGGCAACGACTACGAATGGTCGATCCTGGGCGCCGGCCGCAACCAGATGCCGCTGGCGACCATCGGCGCGGCCATGGGGTCGAACGTGCGGGTGGGGCTTGAAGATTCGTTGTGGATCGGACCGGGGCAACTGGCCGAATCCAATCGCGTGCAGGTGGAGCGCATCCGCGGAATCCTCGAGGCGCTGAACCTGGAGGTCGCCACGCCGGACGAAGCGCGGGCCAAGCTGGGATTGAAAGGCAAGGACAACGTCGCGTTCTGATGCCGCGGGCGGGCAGGGCGGCCGGCGGGCATCAAACCCGCCAGCCCTTGCTGGCTGCAGAGGGGTCAGGCGTGACGGCGCAGCGCGGCGGCCAGCGTGGCCACATCCAGCGTACGGTCAAAGTTGGCGGCATGGCGCGCTTTCAGGCTGAGGTCCGCCGCCAGCGACAGTTCCGCATCGGACGGCTCGCCGGCTGCGCCAAGTTCGCGCAGCGTGACCGGCAGGCCGACCTGGGCATACCACTGCTTCAGATCGGCCAGCATGCCGTCGTTGCGGTTCTCCAGGTCAAGCTGCACCAGCAAGCCCACCGCCACCTGCAGGCCGTGCAGCGCCGTTGCAATGCCATCGATCTTCGGTAGCCCGCGCGTCAGGGCGTGGGCAATGGACAGGCCACCGCTTTCAAATCCAAGACCGCTCATGAGGATCATCGCTTCCACCACGCGCTCGAAGGCGGGCGTGGGCTGGCCGGTTCCGGCAACGGCCACGGCATCCGCGCCGTCCGCCAGCAGAGTGCGCAGGCAGCCGTCGGCGATGAGCTGGGCCGTGAGCAGCGGCGCCGCGTCGTACATGTTCTTGCCGCCGTTGCGCTGGCACTGTTCGGCTTCAAACTTCTTGGAGATTGCGTCGCCCAGCCCGGCCCGGAAGAAGTGCACCGGCGCGGTCGCGATGATGGCGCTGTCGACCAGCACGATGGACGGATTGAACAGCATGTGCTCGACGGCCAGGAGGTTGTGATGCGCGTCGTAGAGCACGTAATTCTTGCTGGTGGGCGCGTCGTTGGACGCCACCGTGGGCACGGTGATCAGGTGGCAGTGCGACGACTTGGCCACGGCCTTGCCGGCATCCAGCGACTTGCCGCCGCCCACCGCAATGACCATGTCGAGGTTCGCCGGCGCGGCTTGCGCGCGCAATCCGTCGATGACTTCAGGCGTCAGGTCGCCTTCGACGATCAGCGGCGCAAGCGCCACGCCATGCTGGGCGCACAGTCCCTCGATTCTCGGACCCAACACGCCATGGACATAGTTGTCGATGACCAGCGCGGCGCGCTTTCCGAACAGCGCCGCGTATTGCCCCAGCGCGTCCAGGGCGCCCGCCCCCTGGATGTAGCGGCTGGGCGCTCCGAAAATCTTCAGCATGGCGTCTCCCTATTTGCGAGCCCCAGGGGGGCGGTAGTCGAGTTCTTTTTCCCGTTCGACCAGCCAGTCGATCATGATCTTTCCGCCCCAGACCAGATCGGCCTGGATGGCGTTGCGCGCCGCTTCCGAATCACGCGCTTCCAGGGCCTCGATGACGGCCTCGTGGCGATGCTCGTTTTCGGAATAGTCCAGGCCGGCGGTCTTGACGTGAAACACCTTGAGGATGGGGCCGGTGATGACCCAGAACGACTCAACGGTGTTGCGCAGGATGGGTTTGTTGCTGGCTTCGAGGATGGCGAAGTGGAACTTGCGGTTCAGGTAGCTGGCGCGCTTGGGATCGGTGGACGTGCACGAGATGAAATCCCGCTGCAGCGCGATCAGGTTGTCGAGTTGCTTGCGCGTGATGTTTTGCGCGGCCTCGGCGGCGCCCATGCCTTCAAGGTGGAAGCGGATCTGCTGGATTTCCCGCAGCTTTTCCGAGTTGACGTACGGCACGTACACCGCGGTGGCCGCCTGCATTTCCAGCCCTTGTTCGCTGATCAGCCGGAAGATGGCCTCGCGCACCGGCGTGATGGACACGCCCATTTCCTGCGCCAGCTCGCCAATGATCAGGCGCTCGCCAGGTTCGTATTGCCCATTGATCAGGGCATTACGGATTTCGTTGTAGACCCTGACGGAAAGGTTCTCTTTTTTGACCGGTTTGAGGCTGGGCATGGCGTTTCTGGCTTGCTGTATGGAGGGTGCAGGTGAATCCAGGAGCGATTCTAGCCCGGCGTAGCCAATTCGAGCGCAATGGGTATATTATATATCATATATCCATACAGCAGGAGGAGGCGCGATGCGCAAGGATCAGGAGGCCCCTACCGCAGGGGAAATCGCGATGCTGCGGGAAAAGGCCCGCCATATCAGGCTGGAGACCATCCGCCTCATCGAAATCGCCAAGGTCGGACACTACAGTTCCGTCTTTTCGTGCGCCGAGATCTTCGCGGCGCTTTATTTTGATGTGATGCGTCTTCGCCCGGGCGAGCCGCAGTGGCCGGATCGTGACCGCTTCCTCATGGGCAAGGGCCACGCCGCCGTCGGCCTGTTCCCCGTGCTGGCCGATCTGGGCTTCATCGATCACGCGCTGCTGGACGGCTACACGCGGTTGGGCAGCCCCCTGGGCGATCACCCCGACATGAGCAAGGTGCCGGGCGTCGACTTCAGCTCGGGCTCCATCGGTCATGCGCTGTCCAATGGCGTTGGCATGGCCGTCGGCGGCCGCATGAACCAGCGGGACTTCAACGTGTTCGTGATGCTGGGCGACGGCGAAATGCAGGAAGGGCAGGTGTGGGAAGCCGCGTTGTTCGCCGCGCACAACCGCTTGTCCCGCCTCATCGCCATCATCGACCGCAACGGTTATCAGCTCGACGGCAAGGTCGACGACGTCATGGGGGTGGAGTCGCTGAAAGAAAAGTGGCAGGCGTTCGGCTGGGAGGTCCACGAAGTCGATGGCCACAATCTTGCCGAGCTGACTGCGCTGCTGCGCCGCCTGCGCGCCGACGATGCGCGCGACAAGCCCGCATGCGTGATCGCCCGGACCATCAAGGGCAAGGGTGTCTCCTATATGGAAACCGAACCAGGCTGGCACCTGGGCTACCTGGCCCCGCAAGATGCGCAAAGCGCTGTCGAAGAAATCCTCTCCCGCGAGATCTGAATGGCACAGGCACAAGTACTCTCTCCCGATTCCTGGCAGTACCGCGCCCTGAATGCGGTGAACCCCGGGCTGTCCTACCTTTCCGACGGATTGATCGAGCTGGTGAAGGCCGGTCATCCGGTCGTCGCCGGATCGGCCGACCTGCAGTATTCGAACGGGCTGAACCGTTTTGCCGAGGCCTATCCCGACCGCTACGTGCAGTTCGGCATCTCTGAGCAGAACATGGTGTCGGCGGCGGCTGGGCTGGCCACGACTGGCATGATGCCGTTCGTTGCCACCTTTGCGTCATTTCTAGGATTGCTGTGCTGCGAACAGATCCGGATGGACGTCGCCTACACGCGGCTGCCGGTCCGTCTGATCGGCCATCACACCGGCATCAGCCTGGGTTTCTATGGCACCTCGCACCACGCCACCGAAGACATTTCCACCATGCGCGCGCTGGCGGGCCTGACGGTGGTGTCTCCCGCCGACGGGCCGCAACTGGCGTCGGCCATCAAGGCGTCCGCGGACTGGCCCGAACCCATCTATTTCCGTATCGGCCGCGGGCGCGATCCGCAGGTCTACGAAGACAACACGCCGTTCGAATTCGGCCGCGCCATCGTCCACGAAGTGGGCAGCGACCTGACGCTGATCGCCTGCGGCATCACGCTGCACGGCGCGCTGGCTGCTGCTCGCCAGTTGCGCGAAGAGGGCCTGTCGGTTGGCGTGATCGACATGCCGACGATCAAGCCGCTGGACCGCGACGCCATCCTGAAGGCTGCCGGGCAGTCGCGCCTGATGATGACGGTCGAAGAGCACAATGTGCTGGGCGGCCTGGGTTCGGCAGTTGCCGAGGTGCTGGCCGACGCGGGCACCGGCACGCGGTTGCGCCGTCATGGCATCTATGACGAATACAGCCTCATTGCGCCGCCCACCACCCTGTACGCCCATTACAAGCTAGACGCCGAAGGCATTGCCGGCGTCGCGCGAGAATTCATCCAGCATTGATCCGGAGACATCCATGAAGGAAATCAGCGGCAACACGCGCCTGTTCGGCATCCTGGCCGATCCCATCCATCACGTGAAGACGCCGCAGCGCATGAACGAACACTTCGCCAAGATCGGTTTCGATGGCGTCTGCGTGCCATTTCACGCGCGGCCCGACAACCTGGCGGCCGTGGTCGAAGGCCTGCGCCGCCTGGAAAACCTGGGCGGCGTGATCGTCACGGTGCCGCACAAGACCGCCATCCTGGAACTGGCCGACGACGCCACGCCCGTCGCACGCAAGATCGGCGCGGCCAATGTGCTGCGGCGCGAGGCTGACGGGCGTCTGGTGGCGCACATGCTGGACGGCGAGGGGTTCGTGCGTGGCCTGCGCAGTTGCGGCGTCGCACCCGAGGGCAAGAGCGTGTACCTGGCGGGCGCGGGCGGCGCGGCCAATGCGATCGGCTTCGCGCTGGTGCAGGCTGGCGTCTCTCGCCTGACCATCGCCAACCGCACGCCCGCCAAGGCCGAAGACCTGAAAGCCCGCATCCTGTCGCTGCATCCGGATGCGCAGATCGCTGTGGGCAATGCCGACCCGTCCGGCCATGACCTCGTCGTCAACGGCACGTCGCTGGGCATGAAAGAAGGCGATCCGCTGCCGCTGGACGCCAGCCGCCTGACGCCGGACCAACTGGTCTGCGAGGTCATCATGCAGCCCAAGGACACGGCGCTGCTCGTAGCGGCGCAGGCGCGCGGCTGCAAGATTCATTACGGCGCGCCGATGCTGGCCTGCCAGATCGAACTGATGGTGGAAACCCTGGGCGTGACGTCCGCCCGTTAGGCGGCGCTGCACACATTCGGTAGACAACGATGGGCGACTACGACTTCATCATCGCGGGTGGCGGAACGGCCGGCTGCATCCTGGCCAACCGCCTCAGCGCGGACGGCAAGTATCGCGTGCTGCTGCTCGAGGCCGGCCACGAGGCGCGCAGCATGTGGATTCCCATTCCGGCGGGCTTTTCCAAGCTGCTGGTCGATCCGCAATACAACTGGCGCTTTGCCACCGAACCCGAGGACAACGTCCACGGGCGCGTCATCGCCGTGCCGCGCGGCAAGGGGTTGGGCGGATCCACGCTGATCAACGGCATGATCTACGTGCGCGGCCAGCCGCAGGATTTCGACGGCTGGGTGGCCGCGGGCGCTGCCGGTTGGGGACGCGACGTGGCCGAGCGCATCTACCGCAAGATCGAGAACTATGCGCCCGGCGGCGAGACCCGAGGCAAGGACGGTCCGATGCACCTTGAAGAGGTGGCCGAACGCTTCCCCGTGTCGGACGCCTTCCTGCAGGCCGCGCGGCAAGACGGCCAACCCTTCAACCCCGACTACAACAGCGGCGATCAGGAAGGCGTGGGCTATTACCAGGTGCTCCAGCACCACGGCCGGCGCTGGAGTGTCGTGGACGGCTACCTGAAACCGGCCGCGGGACGGCACAACCTCAGCGTCGAATGCGGCGCCCATGTCGTGCGTCTGGTGTTCGAAGGCAAGCGCTGCGTGGGTGTGGTGTACCGCAAGAACGGGCAGGAACACGTCGTGCGTGCGCGCCGCGAAACGCTGGTCTGCATGGGCGCGGTGCAGTCCCCGCAATTGCTGGAGTTGTCCGGTGTGGGCAGTCCGGCCTTGCTGGCCGCGCACGGTATCGGCGTGGTGCATGCGCAGCCGGCGGTGGGCGAAAACTATATCGACCACTTCGCCACGCGCATGAACTGGCGCGTCAAGAACACGGTGACCTTGAACGAAATGTCGCGTGGCTGGCGGCTGGCGCAGCAGGTGGCGCGTTACTACATGAGCCGCAAAGGCATCCTGACACTGGGCACGGGACTGGTGCACGGCTTCGTGAAAAGCGCGCCCGGATTGCCTACGCCCGACGTGCAGTTTTTCTTCGTGCACGCCAGCTATGCCAACGCCGCCGAACGCATTCTGGACCGGCATCCCGGCATGACGATCGGGGTGGCGCAATTACGCCCAGAGTCCGTCGGGTCCATCCACATCAAGTCGGCCGATCCGCTGGACGGACCTGCCATCCGGCCCAACTTCCTGTCCGCGCAGGTCGACCGCGACAGCTTGATAGGCGGGATGCAGGTGGCTCGCCGCATCGTGAGCCAGCCCGCCCTGAAACACTACGTGGAGGCCGAGGTCAGCCCCGGCGTGCAGGTGGACAGCGACGACGAATGGCTGGACTTTGCGCGACGCAACGGACAGACCATCTACCACCCCATCGGCACCTGCCGCATGGGTACGGACGCGGCGGCCGTCACAGACGTGCGGCTGCGTGTCAACGGGCTGACGGGCCTGCGCGTGGTGGATGCCTCGGTCATGCCGAAGATGGTTTCCGGCAACACGCAGGCCGCCGTCATGATGGTGGCCGAGCGCGGCGCGGAGATGATCCTCGAAGACGCGGCGCAGGCGTAGGGAACTTCCGGTTAGTAAAAATGGCGCGCTTGCTTACGGCTGGCGCGCCATTCTTCTTGAAGGCGCCCGGCATGCGCCTTGCTAACGCGCTGTTCCGACTGCAGACTGCAGGTTAGGCTGCACCAACTGAAAGGAGACCGTATGACCTACGACCTTTGGTATTGGGATGGCATTCCCGGGCGGGGAGAATTCGTGCGCCTGGCGCTGGAAGCGGGCGGTATTCCGTATCGGGAACGCGCCCGCGATCCGGGCGCCGACGAAAGCGCGTTGATCGACGACATGCAATCGGCCCGCAAGCATCCGCCTTTTGCGCCGCCTTATCTGGTGGCCGGAAAAATGACGTTGGGGCAGACCGCCAATATCCTGCTTTTCCTCGGCGAAAAGCATGGCCTTGCGCCCGAGTCGCTTGAGGGCCGGTTGTGGGTAAACCAGTTGCAACTCACCATTGCCGACATGGTGGCGGAAGCGCACGACACCCATCACCCCATTTCCGCCAGCGATTATTACGAAGACCAGAAAGAAGAGGCCGCCCGCCGCGCCAAGGTATTTCGCGAAGAGCGTATTCCGAAGTTCCTGGGGTATTTCGAACGGCTGCTGGACGGGCCGCAGGCGTGGTTGGCGGGCGGCGCTAGATGGACCTACGTGGACTTGTCCCTTTATCACTTGGTCGATGGCTTGCTGTTCGCGTTTCCCAAACGCATGGCGACCGTTGCCACGCATTATCCAAATGTGTTCGCCCTGCACGAGCGCGTGACCGCTCTGCCTGAACTGCAGGCCTATTTTTCAAGCGGCCGGCGCTTGCCATTTGGCGAGGGCATTTTCCGCCAATATCGCGAGCTGGACGCGGCTTGAATCCGGGATTTCCCGAGTGTGCGTCATGACGACGCTTTGAAATCTTTTTAAAAGGGACGTTCAGAATTACATCGGGCCATGATAATTTCTGGGATTAAATAGTTTCCATTAGATACATAAGAATTACGTGTACCAGGCACGCCGGCAAACACACCCTGGAGGTTTCCATGCTTTGGCATACTCTTGGCCGCTTTATCCGTGGATATCGCAGTACCGATAAAAACGACCTGCTCGGACAGATCGACGCCCTTCACAAATCCCAGGCGGTCATTGAGTTTGATCTGAACGGCCACATCCTGATGGCCAATCAGAACTTCCTGGGCACCACGGGCTATTCGCTCGATGAGATCCAGGGGCGTCACCACCGCATGTTCATCGATCCCGATGAACGCGGGTCGCCGCAATATGCAGCCTTTTGGGAAAGGCTGGGACAGGGCGCACATGATTCCGGCCGTTATCGGCGGATTCGCAAGGATGGCTCGGACGTCTGGCTGCAGGCGTCGTACAACCCCATCTTTGACAAGCGCGGACGGCCGGTGAAGGTGATCAAGTACGCCACCGACATTACCGATCAGCAAAATCGCCAGGCAGATTCCGAAGGCCAGCTCGCGGCAATTTCCAAGGTCCAGGCGATCATCGAGTTCAATCTCGACGGCACCATCCTGCGTGCCAACGACCTGTTTCTCGGTGCGGTGGGGTATCGCGCCGACGAGGTGCTGGGCCGGCATCACAGCATCTTTGTCCCGCCCGAAGAAGCCCGAAGCACGGCCTACAAGGATTTCTGGCGCCGGCTGCGCAATGGCGAGCACGACACTGGCCAGTACATGCGCTTGGGCAAAGGCGGACGCCAGGTCTGGATCGAAGCCAGCTACAACCCCATTCTCGATGCGCAGGGCCGGCCATTCAAGGTGGTGAAGTTCGCTACCGACATCACCAAGCGCTTTACCGCCGCACAGACGCTGCAAGTGGCCGTGCAGGGCCTGACCGAGAACGCCGAACGCGCGCGGCAGGCCAACAGCCTCGCGCAGGACGCCAGCCGAATCGCTGAAACGGGCGGCGATACGATGCGCGACGTGGTGACGACCATGGAAGCCATCACGGGGAGTTCGCGCCGCATTTCCGAGATCATCGGGGTCATGGACGGCATTGCATTCCAGACCAACATCCTTGCGCTGAACGCGGCCGTCGAGGCCGCGCGCGCCGGCGAGCACGGCAGGGGCTTCGCGGTCGTGGCATCAGAGGTCCGCAATCTGGCGCAAAGCAGCGCGGCGGCCGCGAAGGAAATCAAGGCGCTCATCACGACGTCCGTGGCGCAGGTCGAAGGCGGCGCGGTGCAGGTCCAGTCCGCCGGGGGCACGATGGAGGGCATCGTCGCGTCGTCTCGCCGCGTGACCGAAATCATGGCCCAGGTCGTTGAAGTGTCGCTGGCGCAATCAGACAAGCTGGCCGGCGTGACGGAAGATCTCACCGATACCCGCGCCGAACCCACAAGACGATTGCGCGCCGCCTAGCGGGCGGGGCGTCAGCGCGTGAGTGCGCTATAAAGACGGCATTGCCGATCATCTGTGGCCCGCGCGGGCAATCTCCGCCGCGGGCCACGCCTTTTGCCCCGATGTCCATGACTGAGTCCGAAGCCCTCGCGCTTGCCACGCACCGCCATTACAAGGGTGGCCTGTACCGCTACATAGGCACTGCCCGCCATTCCGAAACCGAGGAGTCCATGGTGGTGTACGAACACCTCTGGCCGCATGCGCGCGGCCTGTGGGTGCGCCCGGCCGATCTGTTCTTCGGGCAGCTTGCCGACGGTTCGGCCCGGTTCGCCGCCCTGCATCCGACGGAGTAAGCGCGTGACGTATTTCTATCGGCGCACGCGTGCGGCCAGCGCATCGCCGGCCCGTCCCGCGGCGCGTGCGCAAGCGGCCTTGACGCACGCGCTTGAAGCGTTGGGCCGCCCCTTCATCGTGGCCGACCTGGAAACGACCGGCCTGTCCACCGCAAGCTGCGAAATTCTTGAATTTGCGGCGGTCAGAGTGGGCGAGGGCGGGGCGGTCGTCAACGAATACACGCAGGTCGTTCGCACCTGCGGCCGCGTCCCTTCCTTCATTTCCCGTCTTACCGGCATTACGCAGGCCGAAGTCGATCGCGACGGCATTCCCGTCGCGCAGGCCTTCTCGTCGTTCCTGAATTTCGTCGAGGATCTTCCGGTGTTCTTTCATAACGCCTCGTTCGACCGGCGCTTCCTGAGCGCGGCCGCGGACCAGACGGGGCTGCCTTTTTCGAACGCCACGCACTGTACGTTGGCGTTGGCGCGCCGCGCGTGGCCGGAGTTGCCGTCGCACAAGCTCGACATCCTGGCGCGGCACGTTGGCGCCTCGCAGCCGACCCACCGGGCGTTGGCGGACGTGCGGACGACGGTCGCGGTCGCGCTTGCAGCGAGCGCTCGGCTGACCTGCGCGTAACAAGGCGCCATTTCTTTGGGAGTTCCCATGTCAGACCTGGAAGCAATCCGCCTCGCCGTGCGCCGGTTCACGGCTGAACGCGAATGGCAGCAATTCCATTCGCCCAAGAATCTGGCGATGGCGCTGGCGGGGGAAACGGGCGAACTCGTGTCGTTGTTCCAGTGGCTGGATGAAGACGAGTCGCGCAATCTGCCGGCTGCCCGGCTTGCGGACGCCGCGGACGAGATCGCCGACGTGCAGATGTATCTGGTGGCCCTGGCGGATCAGCTTGGCATTGATATCGCGCAGGCGGTTGCCGGCAAGATGGTGAAGAACGCCAACAAGTATCCCGCCGATGCGTTCCGGCGCAGCGCTCGCAAATACAACGAGCCCCCGGAAGAATAAGCGCCGGTCCGCGCAGCCGCTGGACCGGCACCGAACGTTCAAATCACTTTTTGCTCGTGGTGAACCTGTGGCGGCTCAACGAAAAAGCCGCCGACCAGCTTGCGCCATTCCTGGAAGTCGGCCGATTCCCGGAAATCCACCATGTGGTTTTCGACCGTTTCCCAATCCACCACCAGCGTGTAGCGCTGCGGCTGCTCGATGCTGCGGTACAGTTCCATGCCATGGCAGCCCTTGGCGCGCAGAAAAAGCGGCTTCGCCTGGGTAACACCGGCTTCGAACAGCGCTTCCTGTCCTTCGCGGACGTGGATGCTGGCAATCTCCTGAATCATGGCTTGGTCTCCGATTGATGGGGGTAAGCAAGGCGGGAGTAGTATGGCCGAAAACCTCGATTCCAGCCCGTTTCATGAATCACCGAGCCGTCACATTGACTCGTCTCATTTCCGTCCGCCTGCTCTGGTATGTCGCCGTCGGCATCATTGCCGTGATGTCCCTGTACCTGCACACGCAATTCGGCGTCGCGGTGCTGCTGTCTGCCATCGCCATCTATATTCCGCTGTCGATGTTGGGCTTGCCGCTCGTCGCGTGGCTATGCCTGTCGCGCCGCCCAAGCGGCGTTGCGACCGGGCTGCCGCCCGCCTGGCCCGCGTATCTTGCGGGCGTGACCGGCATTGTCCTGCTGGGCAGCTATCAGGTGCTTGCCAATCTGTACGTGGCCGAATGCGGCTTCCTGCTTGTGCTGGTGGCCGTGGACCTGATGCTGGCGCGCCGCGAGACCGGCTGGCTGCTACGCCTGGCGCGCTAGATATCACGCGTGAGCCTCACGCGCGCGGCCCCCATCCTTTGAGTTGAAACCCGCCCGCAAGCGGGGCTTGACGGACGTATTGCGTCATCCATACGCATGGCCGCGCGAAGCTGGTATCTCCGCTTTCAGGTTTGTGTAATTCGCGAGTCCATCCTCCAGAAAGACCCGGTCGTTCGTTTAACCGATACCGACCTGCCTAGGACGGCGCAATCATTCCGTACCAATACGAAAGTCCCACGCCCTGCGAATGCAAGGGCGCAGTTCCTGGGTAGTAACGGTCCGCGCCGGTCGGTCTCCGGCACCTGTGCATCCGTGCAGACGGATCAGGAGGAGCTCAAATGAAAAAGCTCGCAGCAGTCGCCGCGTTGTCATTGTTTGCCGTATCGGCTTACGCCACGGGCCCGGGCCAGGTCGGCGGTTCGGTGACCGGTCACGCCGGCGCCATCAACGGTACCGCTTCGTCCATCTCCACCGGCAGTTCGGTGGTGGCCACCCAGGTGAACGGCTACGGCTCGTCGAGCCAGACGTCGTTCGGCAGCACGGGTGGCATCGCGGAAGTCGGCGGATCCTTCAGCCGCGACGGTACGCAAGTCGTCACCAGCACGCGGCAGTACGCCAATAGCGAGTCGTACGGGCATGTGTCGGGCAACGCGCCGATCATGGTCGGCGACAGCATCGCCAACGGCGGCGCGACGTTCGGCAAGACGGATACGAGCGCCTCGGCGACGGGCTCGTTCCACGCGGCAAATATCGGCGCGTTCGGGTCGATACACGGCGTCGGCCCGGTGGGCCATGTCGTTGGGTTCAATCGCTGACCCAATTATCCGGACGGCTTCGGCCGTCCGGGCGAGGGGACATCATGAAGAGCATCGTTCTAGCCATCTCCCTGTCGCTCGCCGCCATGTCGGCGGGAGCGCAGACCAGCACGTCCAGTTCCACGACGTCGGCATCGTCCGGGTCGACCAACGCGGGCAACAACCAGGGCATCACACTGAACTCAAGCAACAGCGGAACCAGCACGTTGCGCAGCGCCCCGCCGGTTGGCGGCCAGAGCTTCTACGGCTCGTTCTCGTCGGACAGCTGCATGGTGTCAGCGGGCGGCGGCGGTTCCGTGGTGGGTTTCGGGATGAACGTCGCGATTCCGATCGAGGACCAGAAATGCAGTCTGCGCCGCAACTTCGAGCGCACGATGCAGGCGGCGGCATCGACCAAGGACGCGGATCGCTCCCGGCGTCTGGAAACTGCGGCCATCGACATCCTGTGCCAGACCGACGATCGCACCAAGGCGGCGCTGGTGGCGCAGGGGCTCTGCACTAACCCTGCGCTGACGACGGCGGACCACCGGTTCGACAGCGGCGCCGTGGCGCAGGTCGCGCCGCAGACGCCCGTCCAGACTGCTGGCACGGCGCCCGCGCTGCCGCAGGCGGCGGCAACGCCGGTGGTGCAGGGCTATCCGGTGTTGTCAGCCCGCAGCGCCGCGTTCACCGCGCCGCCACTGCGCAACCCTCGCGTGGAGCGGCAACAGTTTGCCGACCTGTACTCGCCCGGCTGAAGCGGCTTGCGCATGAAGGCAATCAGGGCGTGGCGGGCGGGGGGACCGCGACGGGCGCAGGCGTCTGCGCGGGTTCCGGCGCCGACGCGAGCAGCATGGTCGGCGGGGACGACACTTCAAGCTTGGCCTCGTCCAGGCGCTTGAGCACCGTGAACAGCAGCGCGCTGCGCACCCCGTACGCTGCTCGCGGCGACGACACATAGCCCCTTGCATTGAAGATCAGATGGCCTGCGTCGATACCGTCCAGGAAGACGTTGGGCGCCGGCGACTCCAGCACGTCTTCGTGATCCGCCAACGCCTGCAGCATCAGTTCACGCACCTGCTCGGCATCCGTCGACAAGGGCATGGGCAGCTTGATCTGCACCAGGCCAAGCGGATTGGACCGCGTCACGTTGCGCACCGTTTTCGTCACGAATTCGGAGTTGGGCACGATCACCGTCGACCGGTCTCCCATCTGGATCTCGGTGGCGCGCACATTGATGCGCAGGATGTCGCCTTCGACGCCGCCCAGCGATACCCAGTCGCCCACCTTCACCGGCCGCTCGGCCAGCAGAATCAGGCCCGACACGAAATTCTGCACCACCGCCTGAAGGCCAAAACCGATACCCACCGACAGCGCGCTCGCGATCCACGCGACCCTTTCCAGTCCGATTCCTGCGGCCGACAGCGACAACGCCACGGCCAGCACGAAGCCGCCGTACCCGAACAGCGTCGCGGCCGACAACTGCATGCCCGGGTCCAGCTCCGTGGTGGGCAGATAGCGATTGGATAGCCAGCGCTTGAGCATCTTCACGCCCAGCAGCGACAGCGCCAGCACGATCAACGCCTGCAGCACCGCGCCGGGCCGGATCTGCGCCTCGCCGATGGCCAGGCCCTTGCGAAGCTGGTCAAAGCGCTGCACCAGATCCATCGGCGCTTCGCCGAACGGCGCCAACACCAGAATGATGGCAAGCAGCGCGATGGCCACGCGCCCCAGGCCGGACAGCAGCACCGCGGCCTGATCCCGCATGCTGGGCCCTTCGCCTTCACCGCCTTCGCGGTGCGCCGTGCCCAGCAAGGTGCTGAAACCGTCCTCGACCAGCGTCGAGGCCAGGTAGGCCGACGCCAGCACGATCAGCACCCACAACACCTGTTTGACCAGGAAGCTGCCGAACGCCACGTAGCCGAGCAGCAGGCTGGCGAGGCTGACGATCAGCACCGTCCAGATGGCGGCCAGCATCAGCGAGACCCACAGCGGAATCGGCGCTTCGCTGTCCTGCATGACCTGGCGGCGCAGGCGGCGGCCGATGAACAGCACGGCTGCAAGCAAC
Organism: Achromobacter sp. UBA5777; assembly: GCF_002418565.1. Lineage (NCBI taxonomy): Bacteria > Pseudomonadati > Pseudomonadota > Betaproteobacteria > Burkholderiales > Alcaligenaceae > Achromobacter > Achromobacter sp. UBA5777. The sequence continues at coordinate 27,325 of NZ_DIEJ01000062.1, forward strand.
GCCATGCTCAGCACGCCCACGATGCCGGTCAGGGTGATGGTCGTGGTCAGGCTGGCGTCCAGCAGGACGGGCAATCGTTCCGCGAGCCAGATCAGGACCACCAGCACGCCTAGCGTGCCGGGAAGCCAGCGCAGCCGGTTCGCCACGATGTCGCTGACCGGCGGCAGGCGCCAGGACGGACGATTGGTGGACAGCAAGGCGTAGCCCATCCCCGACACGAAGCCGCCGAAGCAGACCGTGGCTACCAGGTTGGTCAGGAGCGAATCGGTGCTGTCCGATAGTTGCGATCTCCAGTCCAGGCCGGTCTGGATAAGCAAGGCGATCACGCCAGGCGTGGCGACCGCAAGCGCCACGAGGGCCACGGCCAGAAACGATCGGCGCAGCCGTCCGGGCGGCACTCGGGTCGCCGTGAGCCGCAGCAGATACCGGCCAACCCAGACGCGCAGTGCAATTGCCAGACCGGCAACGACCGTCAGGAGCAGCCAACCCCATTTCGGCGTCTGTCCCACGGCGGTGGACAGGTCGTCGCGCAACGCTTCAAGCCGTTCCAGATCCCGGGGAAACTCCTGGCGGAATTCGGCCCAGAACTGGCCCGACAGGAAGGAGTCGCGACGCTCGCCCAAGCGTGCCTGAAACTGCTTGCGCCGCTGGGCTGAAATCTGTTCAGCCGTCTGGCCGGCATCCACTGACAGCAGCCGCGCCAACTTGATCTGCGCGTCCAGCGCGCGGCTATTCTTTTCCAGCTGGGCGCGCTGCGCCGCCACATCCGGCGCTTCCTTCGCGCCGTCCGGCGGCGTGCCCAGTTCGCTCAGGCGTGCAGTCACGCTGGCCAGTTGCGGCGTCAGCGCTTCAGTTGCGGCGTCTGCCTTGGACTGGATGTCCAGCGCCTCGCCCCGCTGCTTGAGCAGCACGGCGTCGTCCGTTTCGTCGGGGACCCGCTTTCGGATCTCGTCGATCTGCTTGCGGGCCGCACCCAGAACGGCTTCGGTGTCGGCGGGGGCGGCGGGGGGCGCCGCAAAGGCGGGCAGGAAGCAGAAGACCAGCAGCAGCGCAGCAAGCAGCGCCGCCAGGTTGGGCGCGCGGACGAGGCGGGCGCGAAAGGGCTGAGTGGGCGTGGTCGGGATCATGTTTTGGGGCGAGTTGCTCGCGTGGAGGCGGCAGCATAACAAGCCGCCGCCTCACCCGTTGCAACAAAAACTGGTGTTGCGTCCCTGTATTTTTTAGGGTGCTTGTTCGTGGGCTTGATCACGTTAGCGGGCCGGGAAATTGGGGCCGGATTTGGCCGGACAGATCAGCAGGCCGACTGGCCATGACTGCCCTCGCAACGCCTGTTTACCAGCCGAACGTTTGGATTCACTTCGGCTGGCGTCCGGACGCCAGCGCAGCCCGCGTGCGAGGCTTGCCCAGCACCGCGTCGCAGACCTGCAACCACGCACGCGCGGCAAACGACAGATAGCCGGACTGCAGCCAGATATGGCCAACTTCCCACTGGATGCCCGACTTCGCAAGCTTCGCGGTACTCAGGCCGCGGGTCTTCATCCGCTGCATCAGCGGTTCGGGCAAGAGGGCCACGCCAAGTCCTGCCGAAGCCATGGCCACCAGAAAATCCCAATGTGCGCTTTGCGCCGCGATGCTGGGCTGCAGGCCCGCATCGGCAAACGCCTGCCGCAGCCGCCGGGTGATTGCAAAGTCGTCGGTGGGGATCAGCAGCCGCGCCTCGCGCAGCGCGCTCAGCGGCAGCGACGTCTTTCCGGCCCACGGCGCGTCTGGCGGCCCGATCACCCAGATCGGATAGCTGCCAAACGCCTGCGCGGCCAGACCGCCGTCGGGGGCGACAGGCAGGATGGTGGCGCCGACCTCCAGTTCGCCGCTGGCCACCAGGTTTTCCACCGCCTGGCCCGTGCCTTCGCGCAGGGTCAGGTGGATGCCGGGATGCAATTCGCGGAACCGCTTCACAACCGGCGTGAACAACAGATTGATCATGGGCGGGATACCAACCTCTAGAGCCCCGCGCCCCAGCTCCGCGGTTTGCCGCATTTCTTCCGACAGTTGGCGCATCGTCTCCAGCACTTGGAGGCCACGCTGATACATGACCCGGCCGGTATCGGTAGGACGGGCGGTGTGCCCGTCGCGGATCAGAAGCGGCGTGCCGGCTTCTTCTTCCAGTTGCCGGATCATCTTGCTGACGGTGGACTGCGTGACGAACAGGGCCTTGGCCGCCTGCGTGAAGCTGGCATGCCTGACGGTTTCCACGAAATACCGCAATGCGCGCACGTCCATGGGAAAGCTGACCCTCCGCGCCGTGCGCGAGAAAAACTCAAATGATGAAAAAAACGACTGGAACGGATGATTTTAAGTCATTACGAGATTTGCTCTCGCCTTCCTATACTGCCGAAAAATCGTCCCGGCGCCCGTATCCACGGCCTTCGGGACTTCGGGAAACGCCGCGTCAGACGGTGCCCGGGCGCTGCAGACCCTTGCCGCTACGCCCGGCCCTAAGCCGCCAGCCTTTGAATTTGGAGACACCATGCCTTTCGACCGGATCCGTAACGCCGACCTGCACGCCAGGATCACTTCAGCCGAACAGGCCGCCTTACTGGTTCAGGACGGAATGACCGTCGGAATGAGCGGATTCACTCGGGCAGGCGACTGTAAGTCGGTGCCCGCCGCGCTGGCGGCGCGCGCAGAACGCGATCCGCTCGCCATCACCTTGATCACGGGCGCATCACTCGGCCACGACACCGACAAGATGCTGGCGCAGGCGAATGCGCTGGCACGGCGTCTTCCGTTCCAGGTCGACACGACCCTGCGCCGCAAGATCAATCAGGGTGAAATCGCCTTCATCGACCAGCATTTGTCCGAAACGGTGGAGCAGTTGCGGGCGGGCCATCTGGGCCCCATCAACGTCGCCATCATCGAGGCCGCCGCCATCACGGAATCCGGCGCGATCGTGCCGACCATGTCGGTAGGCAACTCCGCATCGTTCGTGCAGCAGGCCGACAAGATCATTGTGGAACTGAACATGAGCGTGCCCGCCGCCATCGAAGGCCTGCACGATATCTACGTTCCCGGCGACCGTCCCGCCCGCCAGCCCATCGGCCTGGTGTCCGCGGACCAGCGCATCGGTCAGACCTGCATTGAGGTCGATCCTGCCCGGATCGCTGCCATCGTCATCACGCAAGAGCCTGACAGCCCCTCCAACGCGCTGCCGCCCGATACCGAGACCAACGCCATTGCAGGTCACATCAACCAATTCCTGCGCGGCGAGGTGGATGCCGGCCGCCTGACCAACGCGTTGCTGCCGTTGCAGGCAGGCATCGGCACCATTGCCAACGCGGTCCTGCACGGGTTCGAATCGTCTGATTTTGAGAACCTGGTCATGTACTCCGAAGTGCTGCAGGACAGCGCCATCGAATTGCTCGACCAGGGCAAGCTCGCATTCGCCTCGGCGTCGTCCATCACCGTATCCAAGCCCGTGTACGAGAAGATCCTCGCCAACATGGAGCACTACCGCCAACGCATCGTGCTGCGTCCGCAAGAAATCAGCAACGCACCCGAAATCGTGCGGCGCCTGGGCATCATCGCCATCAACACGGCGCTGGAGTTCGACATCTACGGCAACGTGAACTCCACACACGTTGGCGGCACGCACATGATGAACGGCATCGGCGGCTCAGGCGATTTCGCCCGCAACGCCCATCTTGCGATCTTCGTGTCCAAGTCGATGGCCAAGAACGGCGACATCTCCAGCGTGGTGCCAATGGTGTCCCACGTCGACCACACGGAGCACGACGTTGACGTGCTCGTCACAGAATGCGGTCTGGCGGATCTGCGCGGCCTTGCGCCACGCGAGCGCGCCCGCGCCATCATTCAGAACTGCGTGCATCCGTCGTACCGCGACGCGCTACAAGATTATTTCGATCGTGCCTGCGCCCGTGGCGGCCAGACACCGCATCTGTTGGAAGAAGCATTCTCGTGGCACCAGCGGTTCAATGAAACCGACTCGATGCAGCCCGTCGCGGCATCGGCGCGCAAGGCGGCCTGAAGCGGGATTGAAGATTGACTGCCGCCGTCGCGGCGTCCGCCTGGGATTTCGAGCGAAGCGAAACCAGGCTGTTCCAGGCAAGGTCCTGCCGGGCGCCGCGTTTTGGTCAAGGTAAAGCAGCTGTACGCCGCTTTGCCTTTTTTTTCGCCTGAGTCCTAGCTTTCGTCCTCGGGCTTCGAGGTCACCAGGGTCTGGCGCGACATTTCCAGCTCGTCGCGCAGCCATTGCTTGAACGCGTTCAGCGGCGCCCAATCCCGCAAGCTCGGCCGATACACCAGGTGGTAGGTCTGCCCCAGCTCGTAGTGCACGCGCACGGGCGATACCTGTACAAGCCGCCCCGCACAAAGCGCATCGGCCGCCAGCAGTTCACGGCCGAGCGTGATGCCCAGACCCTGCTCGGCAGCCTGCAGCATCATCCCCGCATCATTGAACGACGCCACGGGCGTGACCGGCGTCGGAAAGCCGGCCGCCGTGAACCAATGCTGCCAAAGCTCGCGTTCGCCGAGCAAAGGCTGCCGCGCCAGCGTTTCGGGCGAATTGTCGGGCAGGGCGGCCAACGTCTCAGGCGACGCCAGCACGATCAGCGGCAGCGGCACATCAAACAGCGGTTCTGACTCCACCCCGGCCCACGGCCCTTGCCCGATCCGAAGCGCGGCATGAAAGCCGTCCCGCGCCAGATCGACCACCTGTTGGGAAGTCTCGATCTCCAATGCCAGTTCCGGATGCCTGGCGCGCCATCGCGCCATGCGCGGCAACAGCCAGCGCTGCGCAAACGATGGCAATACCGACACGCGCAACCGTTGTTCGCGTCCGCTCGCGGCCGCGTTCGCCGCCATCAGCCCTTCGTCGAGCAACGCCATGGCGCCCTGCACGCTGCAAAGCAACGCCGCGCCGGCGGAGTTCAGCACGATGCCACGGCCGCTACGCTCGAAAAGCGGAAAGCCAATTTGCTCTTCAAGCACCTTGATTTGCTGGCTCACGGCGCTGTGTGTCAGATGCAGCCGCTCAGCGGCGGCGCGCAGGTTCTGCAGTTCCGCAACTACGCGGAAAGCGGGGAGGGTATTCAGCGGCAACCGCATGGCAGGCCTATTTTTAAAATATTGGTCATCGTAGCTTACCGATAAGGCCAAAACAATTGGATTTTCAGCGGCTATTTGGGCGTTTACGCTTACCAAAACGGAACAAAAGGAGCCCGTTATGACCGCGCAACCTCTCATGCCCACTTCTTCCCTGGTCGGCACGCCCCGTGGACCCTTGCCCACGGCCGTACCTGTCGCGTCCATACCTTCGCGGTCTGCACCCGTCGGCCCTTCGCCCGCGGTCCCTGCAACGCCTGCCGTGTTGGAAACCGCGCAAGCGCCGGACCGCAGCTTCCTCACGCGCATTTGGCACGCGTATTGCGCTAGGCGCAACACGGCGCGGATGCGCAACCTGGCCAAGGACATGGAGCCGCACCTGCTCAGCGACGTGGGCGCACCCCCATGGCTGATCAACGAAGCCAGCGTGCGGCGCGAACTTTCCCGTCTTCGCCACATTGATTACATTCGTTGGTAGCCGGAAACGGACCAGCCGCGACGTGCGGAAATTCGGCCCGAAGGCTCAGGGATGCGTCCATGTGCGGCGCGTATATATATAGAGCGCCTATGTATGTAGCGCCGAGATCGCCTTTCGAATGGTCCGCGTCCGTGGATGGGAACGAGCGCCCGCCACACACTCCACATTCAGGAGGCTCCGGATGATCCTGTGCGAGCCGTCCTTATCTTTACAGCGCGAGAAACATAATTTGCGACACCCGCATGACAGCGCGAAATTCTGTGCTATAGTCTCGCTCCTTCGCAGCTCACACAGTTTTTGAGACGCGAAGCCAAGCAAGTGCAACAGGCGAGGCGGGGTATCCCGGCATCACCTGCCGCAACAGCAATCAGAAATGAGCGCTCCGCGGTTATTGCAAAGATCGGTGCAAATTAGGCAGAAGCCAGTTGCAAGATCTGCAAAAATTGTGCTATAGTCTTGGGCTTGGCAGTTGCTGAAAAATTAGGGTTTACCCTGACGTTTCGATAGCTGCTAGGGCAGGGCGAAAGTCCTGGCGAGACCTGAAGAGGTCGCAGCAAGAAAGCAAAGCAAAGCAAAATGCGAAG